>JALWFW010000248.1 GCA_027013865.1 Polyangiaceae bacterium
GTCATGGTGCTCGGGTTGGGGTAATGGTGTGTGTTTAAGGGTGAAACGTCTTTTAACGACCACCTCTATTTGCATCAGGGCCCATTACAGTCAACTTCTCTAATACGAGCATCATGGATTTAACGACCTGACGGCTTGCTCTTCCATATAACTCTATCAAAGGGATTCGGCATTACAAGTAAAGGAATGCTTATATTTTTAACTGTGTCAATCGGTCATATTAAAACAGGTAATTCGCATCAAAGAGAATCGATTACGTGATTTAATGACGTATGTAATCACGATGTTTATATCGTTGTGCCGTTTGTCCATTCCAGATTATAATTTCACCGAAACTACGAAGACGGACTGCATAACGACTGCCGACGGCTTCCTGACGGTGACGTCACCGACATGGCCGATAAACAGAACGATGACGTCATTGCCGGCGGATCTGAGCACCGTGGCTCCGATGCTGACGTCGGCGTCACGTGTCATCACGCCGCTGCCGAAACCGAGGCCGCCGCCGCGGCAGAGTTGGTACGTCATCAAACCGAACGGAAGTCACGTGAACGAGACGTTCTGCGGTCGCCATGACAACCCGTGCAACGATCTCGCCTCGGTTATAACGCGCGCCAAAATCCATGACGTCATCTACATCGATAACGCCGGAGACGACGATTACGTGTTCGACATGTGCGGCGAGGTCACGTGGGACGGATTACATCACATCGAGAAGCCGTTATATCTGCGCGGCTACCGATCGAAACCGAGGCTGAAGTGCTTCTACAAGAGACCGACGTCTTCGACGCCAGGAGGCGCCACCGATGAGAACGGCTTCGACGACGACGAGCACGTGACCTTCACCACGGTCCGTCACATGACCGCCGCCAACGAGACGTGCTACGTCAGCATCGAAGACGTCATCATCGTCGACACGGTGATGTCGTTCAGCAACTGTACGGTGGACATGGACCACGTGACTTTCCATAACGCGAGCGTCGTGTCGTGGGAGCCGTGCCATGACGTCGAGTTGCTGATACTGCACTCCGATTGGTACGGCAGCCAGAGCTGCAATCTGGACGGGGTCTGCATCAACAACTTCCTGAACAACCTCACCTGCGACTACACGACGCTCAAGCTGAAGGAGGACCGCTTCTTCCAGACGAGCTTCATCGTCAACCAGCCCCGGATCACCGCCGGAGAGGCCCGGATATACGTGGCCGACTCGCTCTTCTCGAACGTCGACAACGAGACGCAGTTCCTCGGAGGTCTCCACCTGACGTTCTGGTCGAACAACTCTCGCATCGTCGTCACCAACTGCACGTTCCGGCGCCTGATCAATCCCACTCGGGTGCAGAGCGTCATCAACCTGTACGATGCTGCCATCTGGGTGAAGGCCACGCCGCCGCCGTCTCGGGAACTGATCGTGCCGGCGAATCCGGCGATCGTCATGATATCGGACTGTCTGTTCTACGACAACGAGCGGGGCGTGACGGTCGTCGGGATCTACCGGGAGTTGGTCATCCTGCGGAGCGTCTTCGAGAAGAACATGGCCATGCATGCTGGTGCCGGAATCCTGGTGCTGATCGACCCACGTGACAAGAACAATACGCTCTACGTCACGAACTGCACGTTCGTCGGCAACGTGGCGGGCAGCTACCGCGAGAAGTACCCGATCCGAGAGAAAGAGGGCGCCTTCGAGCTGATCGGCAAGGAAGTTCTGCTGAATGCCGAGTGCTGCAAGGGCGTCGTCATGATGGTCGGCAAGGGCGGCGCCATCCGAGCTCAGCGAGGGCAGGTGCAGTTCTCGTACTGCGTCTTCAAGAACAACCGCGCCAAGCTGCTCGGCGGCTCGATCATGGTCGACATCGACGGCGTCATCAAGATCGTGCACACGTCGTTCTCGGTCGACACGAAGCACGAGCACGCGCTGCAGGGCGACATCGTCTACTCCGACGGTAAGGTCACCATATCGCACGTCACGATCTCGATCGGACGGGCGCTGAACGGGCTCTCCGTGGTGCGGCACAGCGGCAACCACTGGTCGCTGGACGTCACCAACATCTTCATCGAGTGCCCCGTCGGCTACAACCTGCGAGCGACGAACTCGTCGGCGTACGGCGTGCACGAACACGGTCTGCGGAGGTCGTTCCTGCTCGACCAGCTGTCGTACTTCTGCGAGTCCTGCCCGCGCAACAAGTACAGCCTCGACCACGGCTTCCTCAACTACACGATGGTCTTCAACGACTTCTCCTACTTCACGCTGCTCATCAACGGCTCGCAGCCCGAGCCCCAGTACACCGGAAAGTATGTGCACCACGAGATCGAGTGCGACGACTGCCCGTACGGCGGCCACTGCGTGCACGGCATCACGAGCGTCGCCAACTTCTGGGGTTACAACCGCCAGAACAAGTCCGTCAAGTTCCAGCACTGTCCCAAAGGCTACTGCTGCTCGACGACCCAATGTCCGTCGATCAACTCGTGCGTCGAGCGACGCTACGGAAGGTTGTGCGGCAGATGCGTGGAAGGTTACTCGGAGGCGCTGTTCTCATCGACTTGCGTCCCGAACGAGACCTGCGGGCCGTTCTGGCTCTGGCCGCTGGGCGCTTCCATCGGGCTCTTCTACTACTTGTTCCTGTTGTTCCAGACCGACATGAAGAACTTCCTGTTTTCGGAGCCGCTGACGTGCCGCTGTTCGGCGTCGTCTTGTTGCCGACCGAAGAAGAAGAAGCGATCGCCATTCATGAACGGGAACGTCGCTGCGGCGATGCGACTGGCCGAGGGCTCCGAGTGCAAGTTCCTCTCGAACGGCGGCGAGCAGGAAGACAAGACGC
>JALWFW010000249.1 GCA_027013865.1 Polyangiaceae bacterium
CCTACATGTGCGATGCCGTGATCCTGCGCCATCACCTGGACGGTTCGGCCCGCTATGCTGCCGAGCGCATCGGAATTCCGGTGTTCAATGCCGGTGATGGCAAGCGTCAGCATCCCACCCAGACCATCCTGGACCTGTTTACCATCAGGGAACACACCGGAAGGCTTCAGGGTCTTGACGTGGGACTGGGAGGGGATCTCAAGTACGGCCGTACTGCGCACTCTTTGGCCCTGGCCTTGGCCATGTTCCCGGGAAACGTCCTCCATCTCCCCGCACACAGCGTCTTGCCCATGCCCGATGAGATAGTGGAGACCGTGAGGAGTGCCGGCATGGAGGTGCGCCTGCACGACTCCCTAGAGGACATGGTGCCGCACCTGGATATATTCTATCAGACGCGCATCCAGAAGGAGCGCATACCTGATCCCGAGGAGTTCGAGAAGGCCAAGTCGGAGGCAGTGTTCACACCGGAAATCATGGCAATGACCCGGGATGGTTTTGGACTCATGCATCCCCTTCCCATAGACAAGACACTGCCCGGCATCTCCACTGAGTTGGACAGCCATCCGAAGTCCATCTACAAACGTCAGGCCGGTAACGGTGTTCCTACACGCATGGCAGAGCTGGCCATTGCTCTGGGCTTAGAGGAAATACCGCCAGAGGCCAGGCCTGCTCAGACGTCAGAAGCACGTCCGTTCTACAGGGAACTTCCTGTCCATACGAAACCGCGCAAGGAGGGTGTGTCCATAAGGCCCATACGTGACCGCGGGGTGGTCATAGATCACCTGAAACCCTACACCGACAGTCTCCTTGCCGAGCTTCTGTCGGTACGCACGAGACAGGACATCTACCGCGGTGGTACGGTTCGTTCGGTGTCGAGGCCCGGCAACGTCAAGGGTATCCTGATGATAGAGAACCGCCGCCTCACTGCCGAGGAACTCAAGATAGTAGCCACTTTGTCTCCTGGAGCCCGGGTGAACTACATAGAGGGAGGTCACGTGGCCCAGAAGATAGAGGTAAGCCTGCCGGACGTCATCGAGAACGTACCCCATCTCATGTGTCCCAACAGGGGATGCATCACCCGTCCAGAACACAGTGAGCACGTAGCCCCCCGCTTCGTCCGCATGTCCGAAAAACTGGTACGCTGCGCCTACTGTGACACAGTAATTCCTTCCTCCGACCTATTCGGGCATATGAATCACTGATCCTCAGGGATGCTGCTACCATAACCAGGCATGTCCCGCCTGAACCGGGAGTGAATTGTATTGTGTCTGGTCCGTAACTGCCCCTTGGGTTACACTGTGCACCGCATATGCAGACCGACTGTCTCTGTATGGCATGGTGACACCCGTCTCGGAGGTGAGATATGATTGCGCTGGTTACACTGTCTTTGCTGCTGGCTGGTCCCGACGATCAGGTGGGCCGGCTCTTGTACGAGTGCCAGGAACTGGCCCGGGCCACGAATCTCGGTGTGTCAGGAGCCTATGTCTACCGCATCAGGACTGGATCCCACGGCGAAGTGAGTACGGTGTCCCTCGTATCTGACACCGTTCACTCCAGGGTCATGGATCGGTGTCTGCGTCACGGTCTTCTGGGGGTGGTTATGCAGCGTAAAAGTGCCACCTTCAACGTGAAGCTGGAGGTCCCCCGTGCCGTCCGCCAGCACGCGGTATGGCTCAACAACGTTCCCATGATAAGGACGATAGCCAAGGACGTATCCGTTAGGCCCCTTGTGTACCGGGAGAACACGGGTATGGACGTCTATCCACTGGCAGTTGCCAAACTGAACGCAGGAGGCGAGCTCCCGCCCCATTTTCACGTGTCCTCGGGTATGTTTCTCTATGTCCTGGACGGTAGTGTCAAACTGTCATGGCAGCACAGGCGTGGCTCTAAGGGGGTGAAGTCCAGGGTCCTCAAAAAGGGGGCATCTGCCTGGATTCCTGCTGGAGCGGTTCATTCCCTACGTAGCGACAGTGATGTAGTGGTTGCGATATTCTTTGAAAAATCCAATGATTTCAACTGGTTACGCGGCATATCCTCTCCGGGCACCAGAATATTGCCTCCTCCGTCGGTCCCCATGACAGGCCCGGCACCCAGTCTGGAGGCAGGACGTCTGGTGAAGATACACGCCCCTGTGGTCGCTTTGGGGGGCAGACGGGTGAAGCGCAGGAAACTCATTTCCCGTGGTACTTTGACCCTGGAACTCGTGTATGCTCCCAAAGGCAGGGACGTGAAGATTGCAGGCGGTCCGTTCACGGCTTTCGTGCTTTCCGGAGGCGGTTCCATCACCGCGGACTCGGATGAGAGCGAGGTCATGAGGGGAGGGTCGGGTATAGCTGCGCTCCGTTTGCTGAAGTTCAGATCAGTGACCCGGAACATCCCCTTTTCGGCAGTCGTTCTTCACAGGGGGCGGCTGTCCCTTTCAGTAGTGCCGGCCAGACGGGCCGGTTCAGGCAGGAGGAAGTGACGCATGCCAAGAAAGATATCCCTGGCAGTAGCGGCATTTTTTGCCATTTTGTCAATAATATCAACTAGTTATGCGAAAAAAAGCGCAGGGGCGAAACAGTGTCCCAAAGGCATGGTGCGTGATGGTGCCGGATACTGCGTCATGAAGACGTGCCCCAGGGGGTATGTGCGCAGCCCGAACAGGAAGTGTACGAAGTCATGCCCAAAGGGGTTCCGGCGGGCCAAGGGACCAGGGGGCAAGAAACGTGGATACTGTGTACGCAAGAAGTGCCTTCCCGGTCAATACCGCTCCACGGACGACAGGTGCTACTGTCCTGCTGGTTACATCCTACCTAAAGGTGCCAGA
>JALWFW010000250.1 GCA_027013865.1 Polyangiaceae bacterium
GGTCGTGGTGCGCAGCTCGCCGCTCGCTATGTGGAGTATCACGAGCCGCACCGGCTCCCCGTACATCGCCGCGTATATGCGTGCCTGCAGCCGCCACTTGTCCATGTACGCGGCGTCCGCGCCGCGCCTCCTCGTCGTCTTGAGCTCCCAGAGCCTCGCGCCGTCCGGGTCGTCCTCGACCAGGAGGTCTGTCTTCCCAGCCACCATTACTCCGTAGCCGCGGCGCAGCCTCATGACGTTGACGCCGGCCTCGCGGAGCGCCTCGAGCACGCTCCTGTTGATTTCCTCGGCGCGCACTATTGTTGTGACGCGCTCGGGCTCCTGCGCCCCTATTATCTCGCGGAGCCCGAGCTCCACGGCCTCGCCGACCAGTAGGTAGCCCATGCTGTCGGCGACCCGCTGCTCCCTGCGCAGCTCGGGCAGCAGCCTCGCCGGGCGCAGCAGCTCGTGCACGTAGACCACGTCGTCGTGCCTGTAGTACCGCATCCTGAAATGCGCCTCTATGGCGTCCCGGAGCCACTCGTCGAAGCCCATGCCGCTCACCTCCCCTCGGCCACGCCGGGCCCGACGTTGTCTACTATCAGCCTGCCCTGTATCAGGGCGCAGGCCAGGGCCGCCGCGTCCCTAGGCGACCTAGTTATTGCGCGCACCGCCCTGTACAGCCGCGGCCAGTACACGTGCTGCCTGCTCGTGAGCCCGCACGTCGGCGGCTCAACGGGGACGGCACGCTGCGCCCTCCTGACGGTGTCGACGAGTGCGCGGACAGCGCCCGGCGCCGGCGCCATGTAGTGCAGCGACTTCATGAGGTCGTTGCTGACCTCGGGGTCGACGACTCCCCAGAACCCCGCGAAGCGGCTCAGCATGGCGTCGAGCTCCTCGCCGCCGAGGCCCTGGCGCTCGAGCCATGCACGGTGCTGCTCCGCGGGCACCGGGTCGCCGGTCAGCGGCCTCCCGCTCGGGTTCCCGGCCCAGTAGGTCGGCACGCAGCGCTCGAACTCGATGCTCTTCGCTCCGCCCTTGCTGCGCTTCCACTTGCAGTTCGCGAGCCCGGTGCGTATCGCGGCCCAGAAGCCCTCGTCGTCCGCCGACTTGGACTTGCGCCACGACCCTATCTCGTCGAATGCGACGCCGTCGACGCCCGCCAGCCTGCTCGTCCCTGTGCGGGCGTCGCCTATCAGTGTGGCGAGGCTGGGACGCTCGCCCGTTATGTGCCACCACCTGGCATAGCTCTCCATCGCTGCGAACTGCGACGACTTCAATACGCTCTTAACGCTCCATTCAGCTATATGGACTAGCCCGCGGAGCGATAGCAGGGCCCATCGCAGCGCCAGCGTCAGCCAGCTCCCCTCGCCCTCCGGCTCCGCGAAGAGCAGCGCCGCGGCCCGGCCCAGCGGCGTCAGCGACGCTGGCCCCACGCGGGCGGCGTACGCGACGAGGCGCTTCAGCGCCCCATAGTCGGCCCGGGTGTGCATGAAGCGTATCCGCTCCACGACGTAGCCGCCGCCGTCGTCTACGGCCTCGACCCAGAGCACGTCTGTGAGGAGCTCGACGCGGCGCTCCAGGGGCTGCGAGAGGAACCGCCCCGAGGGCCACCACTTCGCCTCGAAGCCGCTGGGGAAGCGGAGCACGTAGTACTTGTCGCCGCCGCGGCTGCGCTTCACGCGCCAGTAGGCGAGCCGGCCGTAGACCCGCACCGTTGCCTGGCTCTTCGCCTCCTCGGCGTACCTGGGGTCCCTGGCGACCCTGGCGGCGACGACTGCGTCGCGCTCCGGTATACCGGCGCGCTGGGCCAGGGCGAGGAGGTACGGCGAGACATCGGGCTCGCGGGCCCGGATGCGGATAAAGAGGTCGTCGAGGCTCACGCTATCTCCACCTCCTCCTCAACCGCCTCGGGCTCCTCCCCCTCACCGGTCTCCTCGTCCTCCACGTCTACCTCCTCCTCGTCGCCGCCGCGGCGGCGCCTCCCGCCGCGCCCCCCAGTGCGGCGGCCGCGGCGCTCACCGAAGTAGGCCTCGGCGACCGCGGCCGCGTCCACGCCGACCACGTTCGCGATGTCCAGGATATCGGCGTACTCCAGGAGCCTGTAGGCGAAGCGGCGGAGCTCGCTCGGGGAGAGCACGCGGAGCCGCAGCCGGCCATCGTCGTCGAACTCCAGGGCCTCCTCCGGGTCCTCCACAACGAGTGCGGCGCCTATCACGCCCTCGACGGCCTCGCGCTCCCCGCGGCGGCTAAACCACTCCTTGATGTTGCGCGCGGGCTCCAGCTTCAGCATTGCCTTCCCACCGGCGAGGGGGAGACGCGGGTTGCTCCCGTAGAGCTTCGCGGCGAGGTACTCCGTGTTCACACCCGCCTCCGCGGGGCCGGACTCGTCCTCGCCGCGGCCCCCGGCCCCCCGGGCCGCGCGTCTCCTGCGCCTAGGCAAGGCTCTCGGCCACCACTAGCCCGGGGCGACGCCCCGCTAAAAGGGTTTGCGTTTGCAGATACGCAGCGCCGGGGCAGGGTATAACGGTGCTACCCCACCCCTGCAAGCGTTTGCCCGGGTGGGGGCGGTGCCGAGAACCGAGAAGCGGTACCCCTGCACGGTCGCGCTCCGCGTCCCCTGCGAAATCAAGGCGCTCATCGAGGAGAAGGCCGCGGAGGCCGGGATGCGGCCGAGCGAGCTGCTCCGCTCGGTGATAGAGGAGTGGATTCTCCGCGGCCTCCCCGCGCCGCGGAGCGGCGGCGAAAAAACCGGCTAGAACGGTATCCAACCCGTCTCCTCCAACATGCGCATCGCCAGGTCGCGCTCACGCTCTGGGAGCCCGCGG
>JALWFW010000251.1 GCA_027013865.1 Polyangiaceae bacterium
TAAGACCGCGCCTAGTGACAGTGATGCCGGGATCCATGAAGTCCATCGACCAGCGGAACCCAAAAGGACGAAAGATGCCCACCCTGCCATCCACATGGTATGAGCGAGCCCCTGTGGATAACTCCATGGAAATCCGTATCTCACTGTAAGATAAACACCCCATACGAACGATGGGAGTAGCAGGTATCGTCTGGAGATGTCCGCTGCCGCTCCCGGAGGGAAGAGGGGAAACAGGAAAAGATAGAACAGCGCAGCCATGGTGACTGCATCAGGAATACCGGTGGCTGGCATTACCCCATGACTCCTTGCTGTGAATGCAGATACTGACAGATTTTCGACTACGGTCGTGCAGTCAGGCCTTCTCGGCCCATATGCTGGCGAGTTCCACCAGGGTCTTGACCGTTACCTCCATGTCCTCCACGGAAATCCACTCCCGCGGTGAATGGAAGTTGTGTCCTCCGGTGTAGATATTTGGTGTGGGAAGCCCCATGGCCGAGAGTCTGGAACCGTCCGTCCCGCCACGGATTATGCCAAGACGGGCATCGAGACCGGCCCTTCTGGCAGCTTCCAGCGCATTATCCACTACTTCAGGGCTCTTCTCGATGTAGTAACGCATGTTGCGGTACTGCTCCTTGATATCCAGCTTTATCTCTGCCCTGGGATACTTGGCCCTGAGCATGGCCACTATACCCTCGAGAATGTCTTCGAGAGCCTTCAGGCCGTCCTCCTCGAAGTCCCTGACTATGAACTTGACCTTCGCGGATGCCACGGTGCCGCTCATGTCATATGCCAGCAAGTATCCCTCACGTCCTTCAGTGCTTTCGGGGGCCTTGTCCCTGGGCAGGGACGACACGAATTCAGAAGCGATGGCAAGGGCATTGACCATACGTCCCTTCGCAAAACCGGGATGGATATCAACTCCCTTCACTTCCAGGGTACCACCGTCCGCACAGAACGTCTCGGTCTCTATGACGCCAACCGTCTCCCCATCGACGGTGTAGGCATAACTTGCTCCGAACTTAGCAATGTCGAAGAAATCCACCCCACGGCCGATCTCCTCGTCGACGGTGAAGGCTATACGGATTTTGCCGTGTTTTATCTCCGGATGTTCCAGCAGATATCCGACCATGGTCATAATCTCTGAAACACCGGCCTTGTCATCGGCTCCCAGAAGGGTGTCCCCGCTGGATGTTATGATGGTGTGACCCGCCTTGTTGAAAAGTTCCGGAGAATCTTCCGGCAGGATGACGGTTCCGTTCTTCGGCAGATGGATAGGACCGCCAGCGTAATTCTCGTGAATCATAGGCTCCACGCCTGTACCCGGAGCCGCCGGAGCGGTATCCACATGGGATATGAATCCCACCACTGGAACGTCCTTGTCGGTATTAGACGGCAAGGTGGCCATCACATACCCGTACTCGTCCATCTCGGCGTCCTCCAAGCCCATCTCACGCAGTTCCTGGACGAGTAGGCGCCCCAAATCCTTCTGTTTCTCGGTGCTGGGATAATGCTCGAGATCCTCGGGACCCTCAGGTTCCTTGCTCTGGGTGTCTATTCTCACGTAACGGAGGAATCTCTCTAGTACATCACTGCGAACATCCATGGTTCAGCCTCCCGGTGCATTGATACTATCTAGCTTCCCGGCTGTCCAGATATAAACCCAAAATCGTCCATCATGCGGCAACGCTCCCGAAAGGGATACATCTCAAGAGAATCGTGAAGGGTTGCGCATACATGAAAAATGAGCAAAATAGCATGCTCTGGGAGGTAGACTTCATGAGACATTCAATCGTTGCAGTGCTCCTGAGTGCATCCGTACTGCTCCTTTCATGTTCTTCAGAGAAAAAGGACACTACACCAAAGAACGAGCCCACACCTGAAGCTGCCCAGGCTGTCCAGACCTCCGAGCAAGTTCCGGCTCAGGAAGGGGTCCCTGCCGACTACATCGAACAGATGGAGAACGTGTGGGCCAGCGCCCTTCCGGCAGTAGTACAATGCTTTCAGAGGGTAGTGGACGAGAAGGACATACGCGGCGTAGACGGATTCATCATCGTGCGGGCCACCGTTGGAGCCACCCCACATCCCAGGGATGTGCAGATAAAGGAAGTCCACATGAAAAAGAATGCCCACAGCGAAGAATTCGAGTTCAAGGGGTTCGAGCCCTGCGTCAAGGATGTCATAAAATCGCTGTCATTCCCCACCTGGGGCACCGAACCCAGGGACGAGCACTCCTACGCCATCACCGTTTCATACTAATTTTTTCCCTGTAATATCAGGAGGTTACGACTCATGCGCAAACTAGTCGCCATATTACTGTTACTAACTGTGGCATGTTCGGGAAATAAAGACGGCACCACACCAAAGAACACTCCTACACAGACGGATGCCACACCGACCCAGGATGCCACTGACAACGGCTCCACCGATAACGGTTCCATGGTAATCGAGGGGGATTTAGGTGAGATAGACCAGCAGGCCGTACAGAAAAAGTTCGACGATGGTCAGGATGACCTGATGAAATGCATCATGGATGGTCGGGGCAACCTGCGCTATGTGGGCGGTGACATGTCCTTCGTGTTTCGTATTGCCCTGGACGGCAGCGTGAAATGGCTCAAGATGCGCTCGACCGTAGGGAATCGTGGAGTCGAAAAGTGCATATATGACTGGGCAAGTTCCCTCAAATTCGTAAAGCCCAAAGGCGGTGAGGCTCAGGTCTCCTATTCCTGGGGATTCGATCCAGAACTCACCCCCAAACTTCGTTGGGGAGAGGATGAGGTGGGCGGCATCATCGCAAAGGCCCGGCGCAGACTTCGCCGCTGCTCTGACGGTACTCCCCAGGCTCCTGCCAGCTACCATCTCGTATTCTATGTGATTCCCGGCGGAGAGGTAACCAGCCTGGGGATATCCACAGGGGACCTCATGGTATCCGACGACTTTTATCGCTGCGTCGAAAAAGTAATCAAGAAACTACACTTTCCCGACACCATGGGCCGTGTGGCAAAGGCCGAGCTGGACTTCAGCATCTGACACGGTGTCTCATACCTTCTCAAAATCATCTAAATTTTTCTCACCCCATTAACCTTGGCTTTCGAATTCTGCTTATATGTCTGAATACTACATGCTTTATGGAGGAATCGTTTCATGTCCACCTTCCGGAATATCGCCCTATATTTAACCATATTCATTCAACTCGCCTCATGTAACGCCGAAAAGCCACTGAAAATACTCAAGAAGAGTCTGAAACACGTCCGTTCCGAGGAATCTGACAGCAAGAAAAAAATCTCCACCGAATATAAACTGCGCAATCTGAACATAAAACCTGTTTCTAGAACTCCGGGCAAGTTCCCTCCATTCGTGATAATGGCCCATCTGTGGGTACCCGTGCACAAAGGAGACATACGTACGATCAGGGAAGTAATCAGAACTTTCGGTAATCCATTTGGCAATCCAGCCGCAGCAGCCCTCCTTACCGGGATGCTCAGCAACCAGGAGCCACCAAAAACCATGAGTCCACTGCTCACCAATGAACAGGATCGGGCCATGAACATGAAACTTCTGTCATGGGCGGCAGTTGTAGGAAATACTGCATGGTTGCGTACGGTTGCTTCAAGCACATCTGATCTCACGGCTTACGTGTCCGCAATGTTTTTCGCAGTGTTGGCAGGGCACACCTCCATCGCTCTTCGGTTGATGCACATGAATGCGCCCATATTTCAAGGCAATCCTGCAGCATACCGTGCCCTGGAGGCACTGCTGAGTGGCAGGCCTCCCACTGATGAGCTCAAATCACTGGTCTCAGTCAGGGATAGCCATCAGTTTTCTAGAACACTGCTTCACTGGGCAGCCACGACAGGGAACACCGAATGGATCAGAGCCCTCATCAGATCAGGAGCCGATCCCAATAGTACGGACAGCGTGAACTGGACACCGCTTCACATAGCAGCAGCCTTCGGAAGACTAAAAGCCGTAAAGGTCCTACTGGACAATGGGGCGAAGACTGACATCCCGTCGTCCACCGGAGGATTCACGCCTCTTCACCTTGCGGCACAAAACGGTCATCCAAACATTGTAAGGATACTCCTGGACAGGGGGGCCTCGTACGACAGGAGGAACAAGGATGGCATGACTCCCCTTGGACTGGCATTCAGACACTGCAACGCTGGAGTCATAAATGAACTGCTGAAGAGGGATCCGGAAGCTGTCACAGGCATACTGACTCCCATACAGATAACGGCACATTTCAGTCAACTGGCATGCAGCAGAGCCCTCCTGGAGACCGGCATGTCTCCTGACTTCACCAATTCCTACCATACATATCCGCTTTATTTTGCATCCGAGATCGGAGATATGGAGACAGCAAAATTACTCGTATCCCACGGGGCCATGTCAGACAGCAGGAACACCGTATCGATCAAAACCCGCAATATCCTGGTACATGATCGGCAGCCCATACACGCGGCAGCAGTCTCGGGTTCACTGAAACTGGTCAAATTACTTGCCAAGCATGGAGCCGGCATAGATGCCAGTGACAGCATTGGGGTTACCCCCCTCCATCTTGCGGCAGAAAGCAATGCACCAGATATCGTGAAATTCCTTCTCAGCAGAGGAGCCAACCCCAACTCCGTAGCCCGACTGCCTCTCGCAGCCGTCGACTTTTGGGTTAAGGGGCGGACACCCCTCCACGCGGCATGTGAGAGTGGCTCCCTAGAGTCGGTGAAAGCCCTCCTCGAGCACGGAGCTATGCTGGATCCTACCGATTCCCTTGGGGTCACTCCTCTTTATATCGCCGTGGAATATGCACATCCCGACATCGTCTCCCTGCTGATATCCAAGGGGGCACGCAAAGACATCAGAACGGCAACCGTAACCGAAGAGGGCACCCATATGCTCAAAGGGCGTACTCTCATGCACGGAGCAGTGAGATCGGGCAGCCTGGAGATGATTCAGTTACTGCTCAGACATGGAATCCCTGCAGACCTTCCCGACGACAATGGAATAACCCCTCTAGTCACGGCGCTGGTACAGGCTGTGACGAGTAATAACGACAAGTATCCTTATGAACGGATTGTCTCCCTGCTACTGAAACACGGTGCGAGGGCGGATGGTTCCGTAACGCTCTACGATTCTCTGGGTATCATCAGATTCAGGGGCCGGACACCCCTTCATCTCGTCGCCACCATTGGTGACGTAGGAATCGCCCGTATGCTGCTGCAGCACGGAGCCCGGCCGGATGCTCCCGACGATTTGGGTATATCGCCACTTTACCTGGCCTGTGAGTCAGGCCACCTCGACATGGTAAGACTTCTGGTATCCAAGGGTGCTGACATCCACAGAAAGGCCAACATCTACATGAACAACTCCCGCACCCTATTTCGGGGCAGGACTATGCTCCATGCTGCCGCACTTAACGACAATGCCAATCTCATGAGATACCTTCTTTCCCTTGGTCTGCCCCCCGATGAAAAGGACAGTTATGGCATAACTCCTCTGTTCATCGCCTCTGAGCAGGGCCATATCAATACCATGCGTGTACTTCTCGACACAGGTGCCTCACCGCATGTCCGCTGCTCCATACCGTCCTCTGGGTCGCTCCACGTCATAAAACAGCGAACCCCCCTCCATGCAGCAATATTCTCGAACAGCGTAAAGGCCATAGACCTGCTTGTGAACCACGGGGCAGACATAGATGCTGCCGACAGCAACGGAATCACCCCCCTGCACATGGCAGCCATGCTAGGGTATTCATCCATAATCAAGCGGCTTCTTTCCAGGGGAGCCCGGCCGGATGTGAAGGATCTCCGCGGGTTGACCCCTCTGGACTATGCCCGTATCAGGCGTTTCAGTCAGGCTGAGCACATCCTGCGCGAAGCCATGAAACGCAAGTGACCATCTTGCATACTCCCCTCACCCTTATTTCATGAAGCCATTTCTCATCTTCCGGAAGGCCGCTCTTTGCGCCTGTTCTTCTGTGCTTCATTGGCTCGCTGAATGATGCGCATGGTCTCTTCTTGTATCCTGCGCTTCCACTCCTCGTCCAGACGCCTCATCTTTTCCCGGGGAACTATGCGGCGGGCATATCCATGTACCATGGGTCTGTCATGGTCCGAACGCTTCACCCGTACCACCATACCCGGATAGTTACGCCCAGCCCATCTGTAGAGCCAGCCAGGGCCAAGTGTGGGCTCCGTCCATTCGAACAGCCACCTGGCATCTGCAGGAGACACGTTGACGCACCCGTGACTCTTGGTGTGACCGAACTGGTCGTGCCAGTATGCCGCGTGTATGGCCTGTCCCTTCCAGAAGTACATGGCCCACGGTACTGAGCTGGCTAGATACTGCTCTTCTGCTCCGACCTCGTTCTTCATGTCTCCTTCGGTCACCTTCCAGTACACACGAAAGACTCCGTGCCGGGTTTCATGACCTTTCTTCCCAGTCGAGACTGCAGTGAAAAAGACAGGTTTCACACCATCGTAGGCCACCAGGGTCTGTCTCTTAAGGTTAATGTCCACCCACCGTTCCCCCTTCCTCAGCCCCGGAGGAGGCGAGTCGGCAAACACCCCTGATACGTGAGTAGCCTTGACCCAGCGGCAGCGTCCTATCCTGTAGTATCTGCCAACCCACCTGACCTTGTAATCTCCGTAGACGTGATGGGCCGTATGATACTTTACCCTACCGATGATTCGTCCTGCAGGACGATCGTAGACATAGGCATCAGCCGGTCCTTGGCGTGTCCACCGTGTGACGATGACGGCAGGCAGTGGCACATCCCTGGTGAAAAAACCAAAAAAATCCGAAGGGTGATGCCGTGCTATGCGATCAGTAGGGACGTACTCGAGTTTGTAGGTCTTCCAGTAGGCCTTATGGCCAATACTTACGATTTTTTTCTTGTGAAGATAAAACCCTGCTGGATACTGACCAGAAGGCTTGCCTGCCTTTACGGCCGCTACGGAATTGAAGTAGGGCGTTCCCCCTGCCCTCACATATCCGTACATACCCGGAACGTTCCTGCCCGAGGGCACCACAGGAAGAAGCCTGACGGTGGGAGGCAGTGGAGACGGCTTCATATAGACACTGCACACATAGGCATGAAGACCGATGCGAACCCAGCCGGGTTCACAGCCCGGCCCCTGAGTCATGCCAGCAGCCGGAATCCGTTCACCCTTCCTTAAAATGCCCAGCTCCACACTAGTTGCATCAGGCCTGGAATAAATCTTGGCACGGAACCCTGCCTCCAAAGATATCACACTACTGCCCGATACCTGGGACGCAGCCCCACTGATGGCCTCCCAGACCTCGGAAGAGTCAGGAAGGGATTTCCATGGTGGTGGCAACTCCCCTCCGCCAGGAGATACGACCTCCTTATGATAATTGGTCAACTTTTCATCCTCCTCGCTCCAGCACCTACCTTTCCCTGTGGCTCTCCGTGAGACAGATTTTCCGGATTTCTTACGTTCCTCAGGCTTTTCTCTATGTTTTGGGCCTAGGCCTCCCTGATTTTTCAGGCTGCCTGAAGCTTTGACTCCCGCAGACCGGCTCCCTGTTCCTGAATGAGAATCACCAGGCTGTCCATTCCCTTTGCATCCGGATCCAATGATGCCGGTCATCACCATGAGTACTGATAAAATCCTTGGCATTTCCCGCATATCACTATAGTATTGGCCACGTTGCGCCTTACATGGCAAAAAAGGCACATTTTGGACCATAAATCTAAGCCTGTGGAGGCATTAAAGTGGCTAAGTTCCTTCTGGTGACGCTGGAGGCGCATACCTTCCCGAAAAATCTCCTGGACAGGGTTGAAGTGCTAGACTTTCTGCCTGAGGACGTCCACTCGGACGAGGTAATCCTTGCAGATGCACTCCATCCTTTGCTCAGAAGCAGGGACCTTGCGCATCTAAAGGAGAAGGGCGTCAAGATATACAGAATTACCAGGCTACCTGCAAGCTCTCTCCAGCGCAGGAATTATCTCCAGGTCGGAGAAGAGCTCGTATTCGTAGAGGACTCCCCCACTGTCCTGGAGGGAGGTTTGGAAATAACCGTTCCGGATGCCCCTCTGCCACGCAAGGGCCCTCTCAGGGAGACAGACTGGCCTCTGCTTCTGGGTATACTTCACAGAGCCCGTGCCCGCGGAAAGCTGTATCTCAAGAGCGGGCCAGTTAAAAAGTTGGTGTACTTCGCAGACGGCATGCCAGTACAGATAAAGTCCAACAAGGCCCGGGAACTGCTGGGCAAACTCCTGGTGGAAGAGGGCAAAATCACCGAAAAAGACCTTGAGACATCCCTCAAACTCATGAAGGACAAGAATATTCTCCAGGGACAGGCCCTCGTTCAGATGGGGGTACTCTCAGTCAAGGACCTGGAGACCATGCTTCGCAGGCAGTGGGAGATAAAACTTCTTGACATATTCACGTGGAAAGAAGGCGATTTCATGTTCAAGATCGATCCCGGCCTATCCGGGGATTACTGGATCACCGGCTCGACACTGGTGGAACTCATACTGAAGGGACTCAAACTGATTCCACCGGCTCATGTCAAAAAGCTCATCAATGATGCAAAAAACTTCTACCTGCTTCCACACCCTGATCCCTACTCACGATTCCAGCCTCTGCCCCATCACATAAACTGGACCAAGTTTTCCACCATAGACGGACAGACCACCCTAGAAGAATTTCTCGACAAGCACAGTTCCTCGGTGCTCGAGCCGACTCTTATACACATCTGA
>JALWFW010000252.1 GCA_027013865.1 Polyangiaceae bacterium
ATATATATATATATATATGTAATGCAATAACTATTGTCGTTACGATTGCCTGTTTTACCAAAGCATAGGAACCTCTTTGAAAGACCTCCGGTGTTGAAAGGCTACCTGAGTTGGTCCCAGTGATAATGCCCTAAGGTTTACTACATATATGCATATATATATATATATATATATATATATATATATATGAAGTAAACCTGCATTAAGCGATTTGGATTTGAACCAACTCGGGCGGTCTGTAAAGATAGGTGCTTTTATGGCAGTTTGCAATAAACATGGAACCCAAAGATAGAACAATTCATAATATCAATTGAAATGATCTTTTAAGAGAGTTGGTATTTATAAACAGGTCATCGCAAGAAGTGTTTAACAGATATATGTGTGTATATGTGTGTGTGTGTGTGTGAGTGTGTGTGTGTATATATATATATATATATATATGATTTAACTTAACGCCTTTTCTCTGTACACGCGACGTGATCCGGAATAAAGTGATAAATAACTGTATTTATTTGCAGGTAAAGCAGTACGTAACTCTGTTCATTTCGTACCCTGTGTCTAACGTGTCGTTCCGGATAAGGCTATCCGTGTTCAGGACCAGAGTTACATACAGTCCGATAGATATCCAACCCAGGCGGTGACGTCACATAACGTCCGGATCGTCGCCATGGTGACAGTACGTGATACTGGAATCGCTTGGCCACTGGCGGAAATCTGGATCGTCTGGCTGGTCCAGATGGTCCGGCTGGTCCGTTCTCGTGATAGTCCGGCTGGTCTGACTTGTCTAGCTGGTCGAACAGCTGGTTGGCCTAGCTGGTCTGCGTCGTTTCGCTCTTCCACCACCTCACTGAATCCAGTTGATCCAGATGACAACGGTGATGCTGGCTTTCCAGCCAGCGTTCCAGTAGGCGTAGAGTTAGATCCGGAAATAACAGTAACAAGATCAAGCCACGTTCCGGATAACCACGAATGACAAGATACGGTCCCGGATTGTACGTGATCCGGAAGAAACCAAACGGCACCAGTGCATGTCCGACCGCGTTCACGTGCACGCCCCCCCCCCCCTCGGTTCGCACGGGTATCCGGAACTAGGAGCGACATCACCTGCGCGTGCGTCGCGTGTGTCCCGAATAGCGGCTGTTCTGGTTGTGATACTTGCCGAAGAGGATCTTCCGGAAGGCGGTCCGGAAGTCCGGATTGAATATCGTATAGATGATCGGATTGAGGAGGCTGTTGAAGTAGCCGAGCCACCCGATGATGCTGGTCAGCGCCAGCGGGTAGACGCAGCGCTGGCCGCAGAACGGCCGCACCAGCGCCAGGATGAAGAAGGGCAACCAACAGATGATGAACGAGCCCGTGATAATGCCAAGCGTTCGAGCGGCCTTCCGTTCGCGCTTCTGCTCCAGTTTCTCGCGCGTCTTCTTCGCCTTCGGCGAGCCGACCTTCTTGTTCTCGAAGTACATTTTGGTCAGGTCGACCCAGCTGCTCTTGTGCGTCGGAGTCCGGGCGCAGCTGGCGCTGTTCAGCGACGGCGATGCCGGTGGCGACGTCATCAGCATCAGCGACTTGTTGTTCCGGTTGGCGTCGTTATAGGCGCCGGCCGACCCGTTGCTCGACGCCTCCGGACTTTGGCTGATGGACGACGATATCGGCTGGAGCGTGCAGCCTCCGTCGGTCGTGGCGGCGTTGCCCGCCTCCTCGTTGCCGCGTCGATCCAGAAGCGGTTTCGGCGTCGCCGGATCCAGATTGCTGTTCGCGGCCGCCTTGAACCGCTTACGCCTGATCCGGTTCCGGGCCGCCCGGAATATCTTCATGTAAATAATGATGATCACCAGCAGCGGCAAGTAAAAGGCACCGACAGTCGAATAGACGGTGTAACCCCAATCCTGGCTGATCAGGCACTCGCCGGTCACGTCCGGATCGTTGTACTGGTCCTTCCAGCCGAACAGTGGCGGTATGGAGATGCAGGCCGAGATGCCCCAGCTCAGTCCTATCATGACCAGGATCCGGTTTGCCGACCGATTGTGTATGTAGTCGACCTGCGTGACGGCCCAGTAGCGATCCAGAGCGATGGCGACCAGATGCAGGATTGACGACGTGCAGCAGAAGACGTCGAACGAAATGAACATGTCGCAGATCTCCGGCCCGAGGAACCACTGCTTGCTGACCTCGTTGACGGCCGCTAGGGGCATGACGAGCGAGGCCACCATCAGGTCGGCGATCGACAGCGACGCTATGAGATAATTGGCGACGTTATGAAGATTCCGTTCCAGTATGACGGCCGCTATGACGAACACGTTCCCGATGATGGTGGCCAGGATGATGAGGCCAAGCACGATGGCTGTACCGAGGAGATGCGCCGTGCTGTACGGCTCCAGTCTCATCACTGGCCGGCTTCCGTTCGCGAACGTCACGTTCGGAAACGCGCAGCCCGGAAATGACGTCAGATTGCCGTCGGCGGCCACTGGCGGCGCGCCGGGGTAGTCGTCCATCCGGGACAGCGTCGCCGCGGCGGCCATGTCGGCAGTCAAGAACGCGCAGTCCATATTATCGCTCATCGGGCGTCCGATCACGGGATAGACGGATAGACGGACGGGTGGATGAATATCGCCGTCGACGAGCTGCCGTCGGTAACCGAGTGTCGTTTACGGCTTGATCCAGAATCCGGCCTCACTCCGGTGGCTTTCTCGCGCATGTGACGCCGTCATCGCTAATTGGATGCGAAGCGGATCCTGATCGAATTATCGGCGAGATCCGACCGATTTTCGGCACACAAACAT
>JALWFW010000253.1 GCA_027013865.1 Polyangiaceae bacterium
CGGACCTCTCTGTCGGGGAAGAGTATGTAGAACTGTTCTGCACTGCTCTCGGCGCACCACCAAGAGTGCGCACCGGTTTTGCGGAACTCGCCCACGAGATCCTCATGAATGCCGTCTACGACGCACCAGTAGACAGCCTGGGCAATCACCTGTACGCCCATGACCGCAAGAAGGAAGTCTCCCTCACTGAAGAGCAGTCTGCAAAACTCATGATGGCCACGGACGGACGCACCATACTCATGGGGGTCCACGATCCCTTTGGTTCCCTCGAGCGCTCTCACGTATTTGGAGGCATCTCCAGGGCACTATCCTCAGGAGAGATGGATACGTCAGGAGGGGGGGCCGGACTGGGCATGTATTACGTTTACCGCAACGCCATGCATGCCATATTCACCGTGAATCCTGCTGGATTCACCGATGTCGCGGTCCTGTACGACCTTGATATCAACCGTCGTGTCTTCTCCTCTCTCGCCCGTTCAGTTCACTTTCACGAGGTGTGACAAATGGCAGAAAAACGCTTTGAAATCCGCAAGGTAACGGAGGGAGATTTCTCCGTTCTTCAGATATCTGGCATAATCGACGAGCAGTTCAACGGAAAGAGCCTAAGTGAGGGGCTGGCAAGACGTCTGGTCATAGATCTGGGCGGTGTCAAGCGCATGAGCTCCTTCGGTATTAGGGAGTGGCTCGAACTCATGCACGAGGCCGAGAAAAAGTGTGATGAGATTTACTTCATCTCCGTACCACCACGTATCCTCGACCAGTTCAACATGATGGCGGACTTTGGAGGCAACGGAACCATACTCTCCTTCCTTGCCCCCTACTCGTGCGACTACTGCGAGTCAGAACACCTCGAAGCCATCAACGTCATCGACGAATGGGAAAACATATCCCAGAAGAAATTGCGGGAAAAACCGTGCCCCGAGTGCGGCAACCCTTCGTACCTCGACGAAGATCCCGAGGCCTTCCTCTCATTCGTGGCATCCCAGCCACAGCCCGAGCCTGATGCGGAACTCCTGTCATTTCTGAGCCACCGACTCAAGTACAAGCTGTCGAAGGCAGGGATGAAACTCAAGATAGACAAGTACATCGGCACGGCTACGTACTTCAGGCTCATGGGCGATCTCGACGACTCATTCCCAGCTGAAAAGATTCTGGAGGGGCTCGAGGGCGCCGTCATATTCGATCTCAAGGGGCTCGGAGAGATAACAGAGGCTGGAGCCAGACGCTGGTCCCGTATGCTACTCTCCTTGCCTGATAGCGTTACCGAGGTTTACATCAAGGAGGCTCCCGAGGAATTCATCCAAAAGCTCCTCGTGCCCGAGTCCATGGACGACCGCATGCGACTCCTGGACTTCTTCATGGCTTATTCATGCGACAGCTGCGGCACCACCATGGATAGACTCCTCGACGTGAAGGAGCACTGGGAAGTCCTGAAATTCGCCACGGCTCCCGAGCTGCCATGTCCTGACTGCGGGCATCCGGCCCATCCCAAGGAGCCCAACAGCGTGGTAAACCTGGCCCACCTCAAGGAACCTGTCCCTTCCAAAGAAATCCTCGACTTCATAAAAGAAGCCGAAGAGGCCATCCGTCAGCGGGCTCAGATAGCCAAGAAACGTGATACGCAGGAAGCCGAGGTAGCGGCAGCAGGTTCCTTCTGGCCCATGGTCACCATGATCGTCATTCTCATTGCCGTTTTGGCTGGTGGCGGCTGGTATTTGATGACCCAGATGAAACACGGTTCCGATGCCTCGGACACCACGGAACACCTGGTGCACCGCTCATCCCCCAAGCGTCCCCCCTGGATAGGCCAGAAACTGTATGGCTCAGAGGGAGACACCGTATGGGCAGTGGGCTACTCCTTCGAGTCCGACATGGAGAACAGTGCAGTAGAGGCCGCCAAGGACGCCGCCGTGGACAACCTCCTGTACTTCATAGGTGAGGAAGTGGCCCGGAAAAACGCCCTGTGGAAGACAGTGGTTTTCGACCCTTACAGCCAGCGCCACAACGCAGTACTGTCTCAGTTGCGTCGTTCCCGCATGAATCGTGAGCTGTACATCCAGCGTCTGAGCCAGGTACACGAGAGCCGCAGCGCCCTGAAGAACATCGTTGCCGGAGCCATACTTCCCCAGATGGGTGACGTTGTACGAGATGTCTACTGGGAACGCTACCAGGCTGGTCAGCGGGTATTTCACAAGGCATGGGCCCGCATCTCCCTGTCAAAGGCCGACTTCGACAAACTCGTCAAACAGTTTGCATCGGTGACCCAGTACAAAGGCGTTGTCCTCACAGGCTACTATCCTGGACTCATTTGGCTCCATCCAGAGGTCGCCAAAGGCGTTATAATCTTGAGCCTCAAGACCGATTCCCCCTTCAACAACGTACTCAAGGCCGGTTACGTGGTCACCCAGATAGAAAACGACGACGTGGCCCGTGTACAGGACTTCAAAAACCGATTCGAGGCCCTGTACAAGGTGGGACTCGACAAGCGTGTGTGCCAGCTGTCCTTCCACTACGTATACTGGAACACCGCCATGGAGCGCTCGTCACGTGGCACGGCATCCTACAAGTGGAAATGCCCCAAGGAGAAGACCACCGTTAAAATCATTCAGCAAAAGAAAGTGGAGATAAAGGTAAACCCATCCGTCAACGTCTTCCCTGATCAATAAATATTATAACCTATTGAAATAATTAATCTTTTTTTATTATGCCCACTCCCAGGGAAGCGCCCTTCCGCGAAAAACTGTACACTGTTATGTTCCACCCGATCACAGAGTCGGTG
>JALWFW010000254.1 GCA_027013865.1 Polyangiaceae bacterium
TCATAGGCCGCGTCCTTTGGAAAGATACATCACGGGGGACTCATGTCATAGGCCGCGTCCTTTGGAAAGATACATCACGGGTGCTGCCTCGAAGTGGCAAGATATTCAGATGCGGCACCCAGGAACTCACCTCACAGACCGCACCTTTCGAAGAAACGTCAGGGGTGGCCCTTTGAGAGGTCGGGCTGGTTTAGGTACCGACTGGAGTTAGACTGCTGGATGGGCGTTGGGCTGTCTGGCTATGCTTGGTTTTGGGCTAGTCCCGCCAGGCTTTCGCCCTTGCTGGCTATGCCCGGCCTTGGGTTAGTCCTGCCGGACTTTCGGATGGGCTTTGGCTTGCTGGCCTTCGGGCTTGGGCTGTCAGATTGGCTGGCTGGCGCTGCTCGGCGCTGGCCTAGCAGATTGGCCGGTTTGTACGGGCTTCAGTTTGCCCCGTTGGGCTTTTGGGCCCCGCCGGTGTTGGGCCTCCCGGCGGTTTGGCTTTGGCTTGCTGGCATTGTTAGGCTTCGAACCGACTGGCCAGGCTTCAGGGGTGGGCCCCAAGGTGAAGCATTGCTCTCACGTCATAAACCGAGCATTAGCCCAAGAAGACGTCAGTGCCAACGTCTCGATATGCAAACCCGCCTCTTCGGAATCGACATTGAGCCGCGCCCTTTGGAGAGCTCGTCAAATTTGGCGCCTTGGGATGCTGTCCGGCTTTTGATGGTTAGCGTCGGAGAGGTCGGGTTGAGATGGTGGCAATGTGGCGGTGGTCTGTGCCCTCCTGCGGATCGCCTGAAGCCCCAGGGGTTGCAACCTAGTGCACTGGTAGAAACCTCGAGGGATGCATTGGATGTAGACCGATATTGACGGGGTCTGCCGTGCCTTTTCCCGTTTTGCCCGATTTTCGGAGGATGCGGTGCTGGGCGGCCGACTCGTAGGATCAGGACTTGTCATCTCTTTGCCATAGGCTGTACTTTCAGAGGCGACTCTTAGGGAATCACACGGTGAAAACGGCATCATCTGAGGTCGAAAACGGTCGCACAAAACAGTCATACGCCGCTCTGTTACTTAAAAATCCAATTATTTCAGTATGTTATAACTCAAAACAAAGGATGGCGAATAAAGTCACTGATGGAAGTAACGGTCTATGGCCTGAGCTGCACCATGGCCGTCACGGATGGCAGAGATTACATCAGGACCATAGACGATGTCACCGGCAGCGAAGACACCCGGTAGTTTGGTGGCGTAATCACTAGTGGGTATGCGCCCACGCTGGATACCCATGGTTTCCTGCTCTTCCGCAGGAATGAAGTCGTATTTGGCGGCCTGACCGATGGCCACGATTATCTGGGTGCCCTCGAAGAACTCCTTGTTGTCCTCGTCGAACTGCGGGCTGAAGCGGCGGTTCTCATCGAAGACCCGGGTACACTTGACCACTTCCAGGCCCTGAATCTTGCCGTCCTCACCCACACGTACCTTACGGGGACCCCAGGCAGGCCTGAAGGTGATGCCCTCTTCGGTGCCTTCTTCGATTTCCTCGTCGTCCGCCGGCATCTCATGACGGTCTTCCAGAGACGTATCGATTAGATCCACCTTGCCGTACTTCATCTTCTGGAGACGCGCCATGGAACGGGCGATGTCCATGGCCACGTTACCACCGCCGATGACCACGATCTTCTCGTGAACCGGAATCTCAACGCCCAGACGAATCTTGTTGAGCAGATCGATGGCCGTGTACACGTCTGGATGATCGAGGCCTTCCACTCCTGGAGGCATACGGCCGCCGGGGAAGCCCACTGAAATCAGTACTGCGTCGTACTTCTCGCGAATCTCCTCCCAGGTGATGTCCTTGCCGACTTCGGTGTTGCACTGGATCTCAACGCCGAGGGCCTCGATGTGGGAGATGTCCCTGGCAATGATGTCAGCAGGCAGACGATAGCTTGGGATACCGTAACGCATGGTGCCGCCGGGCTCTGGCATACGCTCGAATATCTTGATCTCGTCGTACCCCATGAGAGCCAGGTAGTAACCTGCCGCCAGACCCGCAGGACCGGAACCGATGATGGCCACTTTCTTGCCGGTCTTCTTGTTTATGGACTGCTTGCGCTTGACTATATCCCGCGTCTCCTCCACTGGCAGATTGTCGATGGCATAGCGCTTGAGCCATCTGATGGCTACGGCCTCACCGCGGTGGGTCAGGGCACAGACACCCTCGCAGCGGTGGGTGCAGATACGACCGCAGATGGAGGGCAGCGGGTTGGTGCGGTACATGATGTCCACGTTCTCTGCCAGGTCGTCCTCATAAATGGCCCTGATGTAGTCCGGAATATCCATGTGGGCCGGACACACGTTGGTACAGATACCGCACTCGATGCAGCGGGCGGCCTCTTTCATGGCCGCTTCCTTGGAGAAGCCCTTGACGAATTCGATGAATCCCTGGACGCGATCCTCTGCAGGAAGCATCTCCATGGGCTGACGCTCGAAATCCAGCCAAGAGGTCTCAGGCGTGGTGGTCCAGGACTTTTCGCCTTCCCACTCGCCCTGCTCCACGAGCTCCTCGTGCTTCTTGCCTGCCTGCCATGTGTACTCGTCCACCTTGCCCTTGACGCGCTCCTCGGGCTTGTCGGCCTCGACGGCAGGCTGGGTGAAGATGTAGTCCCTGGTCATGGACAGGGAACCAGTGGGACATACATCCACGCAGAACGCGCAGTAACAGCATCGGCCGTAGTCGATGACCGGACGCTCCTTGTTCTTGCCGACCTCCATGTTGGCCAGGGCCTGCATGTCTATGGCTGCCGTGGGACACACCCTCGAGCAGTTGCCGCACCCAATGCACACGTCCAGGTCGTTGAAGTGGAACCCCCTGTAAACCATAGATGGGCCGGTTTTCTCGTGAACCTCCAGATCTTCCTTGGGATACTCTATGGTAACCTTCTTTCTGAAGAAGTTCTTTGCCAGTGAAAATGGGGTGAAGAACGACTTATCACCTAGAGCCATGGTCTCCTCCTCACCTGTCTATGTCGGGCGAACAGATGGCCAGTGTAGCCATCCAGGCCGCAACGTCGTCAATCTTTACGCCGGGAAGCTGGGTCTTTGCCAGATGAATTCCTGCAGGCATGGATGGTCCGCGTACCGACACCCTGTACGGAGTGTATCCGCCGTTACTGACTATGTAGTAACCAAACTCACCCTTGGAGGACTCCACCTTGGAATAAGCATCACCCTTGGGCACACGCAGCTTGTGAAGCGGGCCCACATCGGCCCTCACTGGTCCAGAAGGCAGCTTCTTCGCCTTGGCGATGGCCTGGCGAATGAGCCTGATGGTTGCCTCGTATTCCAGACGAACCTGCACGGCCCGGGTCAGAGCATCGGCTTTGCCATCCCCTGCATTGTGCATCTCGACGTCCAGTTCACCGTAAGCTGCATAAGGAGCATCGCGCCGCACATCGAACTTTGCACCCGTGGCCCTGAGGTTTGGTCCAACCAGCCCCCCACGACGGGCCTCTTCCTCTGTTATGGGTGCGAGCCCCTCTAGACGTGCCCACACCACCGGATTTTCGAACACCAGTTTGTCCCAGTCGGGGATGTTGCTCTCCAGCTCGTCGAGCACCTTTAAAACACCGTCGAACCATCCCTCGGGAGCATCGCGCCGCACACCGCCGGGTACGTTGAATATGTGGTATACCCTGGCGCCAGTGAGAGCCTCGAACATGTCGAGCAGCCTGTCACGGTCGGCCATCATGAGATAGGTGGCCGAATACAGACCTATGGCTCCACCAACTCCACCCATCCCCATGAGGAAGGCAGTTAGCCTGGACCTCTCCAGTGTGATGGTACGCAGATACCGGGCGCGCTCCGGGGCCTCGACACCGAGAAGCTCTTCAACTGCCTGGCAATAGGCCACCTCGTTGGGGTCTGGATCCACGACGCACACACGTGGAATCAGAGCCAGATTCTGAACCCACTTCTTGCGCTCCATGGCCTTCTCGAAACCGCGGTGGAGCATCCCGGCGTTGGGACGCACACGGACGATTTCAGTGCCCATCATGTCCAGCACGTAACCGAAGTTACCGTGCATACCGGGGTGGTTCGGACCGAAGAAGAGATCATAGACCTCGTATCCGTCACGCTCTCCGATCTTGCGTATCGTAGTATATCCGTCGGGAAGGTATATCTCCCTGTTCATTGCAACCTCCTATGCTTCCCCTTCCCCGTCTTTCTCGGGAGCATCACCATGGAGCCGGGCGGATTCGTTCAGCACAGAACGAATTATGCGTTCGGCTTCCTCACCACGCAGACGGTTGGCGATGGAAGCGAACGTATCCGTGGATTTGAACCATTCGGGCTCGTAGAGTTTCATGCTGTACTCGAGGGGATCGAAATCCTTGCGCAGAGGCGGTGCCTCTGACCACTCGGGGGGAAGAATGAGATGTGAGAGATCCGGATTGCCCGGGAAGTAGACACCGAAGAACTCGTGAATCTCCTGTTCATACGGCTGAGCATGTGCCCAAAGCTTATGAATCGTATGAGCCCAGGGATAATCACGGTCCACGCGTATCTTGACCATGCAGTACAGTTTGTGGTCGTAGGAATACACGTGATACACGAGTTCTATCTCGCCGTCCTCCAGCCAATCGACTCCGGATATGTACATGAGGTGATCGAACCCGGCCTCGTTTTGAAGCCATGTGAGAACACCCACAACACGATCACGGGTGGTGCGAATCTCCAACTCCCCCGGCTTCTTGCGCGGGATGACCTCGTCTTCCGGGAAAAACTGCTTCGCCAGTTCGATGAGTCTGTCTCGCGTCATCTGGCACCCCCCTTCCTGCGCTCTTCCTCGGCCATGACCTCTTCAAGGCTGGGCATGTGTGCAAAGGGATCCTTCCAGCCCTTCAAAACCGGCTCAGTGCGGGCAAATAACTCGTCCTGATTGCGCTTGTACCACTCGTAGTTCTCTTTGTACCTACGCCATCCATCGGCCTTGCCCTGCTGGATGTAGTCCATGAGGCGCTGGAACCCGTCGAGAACCGCCTGGGGACGCGGCATGCAGCCCGCAATGGTCATATCCACCGGCACGTACATCTCGAGGTGGTTTATCACCGGGTAGGCGTCCCAGTAGATACCGCCGTTTATGGGGCAGGAACCGAATCCCACCAGATACTTGGGTTCCTGCATCTGCTCATATGATCTGATCACACGCTTGAGGGTCTTCTGGGAAAGATACCCGGTGATGAGGAGAAGGTCGGCCTGACGCGGTGTTGCCATGGGACCGATTCCAAAACGCTCCATGTCGAAGCGAGACGTCATGGTAGGAGGAAGCTCTATTGCTCCACACCCTGTACAGTAGTAAAGCATCCACATGGAACGCTTGCGGAAGTAGTTGAGGAGGCCCTCAAACATACTCTCGCGTTCTTTCTCGAGGTTCGTGATGTAAATCTCGTCCATCTTTACCCCCTCACCGGCTGAAAATATCGAAGTAACGGGTCAGGACCAACTGAATGGCTGCAAAGGATCCGGCCCAGACCCACAGGTGTTTGATGCCCTGCTCGATGCGGTAACGGGCAAACACCGTGTTGATTACCATGGAAGTGAAGTACACTACAAACTGCTTGCCCACGAATTCATACCACGTGGAGGCGCCGCCCAAAAACAGGTTGACCATCAGGCCGGTCTCCACAAAGAGCTGAACCGCGTGAAGCAGGAATGCGATGCCCAGAAACTTGCCGCCCAGCTCCACCATGGGACCGGAGGCGATTTCCGCGGGCGCGATCATGTGGTCGTATGGTTTCTCACCAATCATGGCCTGGAAGGCGATTTCCGCTGCCAGAAATCCCAGCGGGAACCTTATGATGTTCCAGTTTTGGATGCCGCCGGCCTGGGACATGGCAATGTCGGACAGGCTGGAGGAGCCCAGCACCGAGATCATGGCGAGAATAATCATGGCAAAGGGAATCTCGTAACCGAACATGAGGGCCAGGGCCCTAGAGATACCGATGGTGGCGTTGGGGTTGCCGGAAGCCGAGACGCCCATGGCCATGCCGAGATAACCGATAGTCATGAGATACAGGATCACCACGATGGAGCTGCTGCCTGCCGGGGTCCAGCCCTTTGCCACGGGCATGAAGTACGCCGTGGCGATGAGTCCCGCCAGAGCCATGATCAGCCCAAGATCCATGATGTAATTGTGGGAGATGGATGTCTTCGAGAAGCACTTGAACACATCCAGGAAGGACTGATACCAGGGAGGACCTACACGGCGCTGAAGCCTGGCAGTGATCTTGCGGCCAAGACCCATGAAGGTCAGGCCAACCACGATGTAGAAGAACGTCATTCCGAAAAGGTCGAGGATCATTTTGCTGCTCATAGCACCACCCCGAAGAGAATCATGAACACTATTCCAAAGACAATGGACCAGCCAAGACTACCTGCCGGACGCCACAAACCGTCGATAAACGATCCAAATCTGTGCAGTGCCCGATTGAATGTGCGGTAAAGTTCCTCGGGCTGAGTCTGGGGAACCCACCTGAAAAGAGGCTCGATAGCCTGATAGAACTTGTATCCATAGTGATACTGGGCTTCAAACACGCCCCATTCACGGGGATCCTCACCTGCCGAGTAGTTGTCCATGTCGTCGCGGAGCCTGTAGGTGCGTCCGCCAATCAGGTACAAGACTAGGACGAAGAAGATGGCAATGCCGAAGACGCTGCCGATGAGCACCGTGTTTATGGAGCTGGTGGCTCCGTTGATGACAGAAGCCGTCACATCGATGGATCCGATACCCATGGCCGCCATGACGCGCGATATGGGGAGCGTCATGACACCGGGGAACATGCCCACGCCCAGCATGGCGATCATCATGAGGATCATGGCCAGACTCATGGGCAGAGGTGCCTCACGGACAGTGCGCAGCCTGCGGGGAAGCTGGCCCAGGAACACGGTATGCAGTGCCCTGAACAGGTAGAGGAAGGCACCGGTGGATGCGAAGAACAAACCAGTAGCCTGAAGCACCAGTTTTTTCTGGAACAGGGCCTGGAAGATCATCCACTTGGAGTTGAAGCCGGACAGCGGCGGAATACCGGCTGCGGCGATGATGCCCAGCAAGAACGTGAAGAAAGTGACGGGCATACGGTAGGCAAGTCCACCAAGTCGGTGCATCTCACGCTCGCCGGTGCGGAACTTCACCGATGCCAGGGATGCGAAGATGGCACCCTTGAAGATCATGTGGTTGGCCGTATGGAACAGGGCCGCCGCATAACCCAGGGGCGAACCCGTGGCAAGGGCCGTGCCGATGTAACCCACGTTGGCCACCGTGGACCAGGCCATGAGACGTTTCATGTCATTGGTGAAGATAGCCACCACCGTGCCCAATATGGCGGTGATGAGGGAAATCCAGCCAAGGATGTAGAGGCTAACCGGAACGCCGGATATCTTCGCGCCGGGATTGCCGGTCAGCACAGGCACCACCACCAGCAAAAGTCCGTAGAAACCGTACTTGATCATGACACCGGACAGATAGGGGGAGAAGTCGTCCGGGGCCTCAGCATGGGCCAGAGCCGGCCATATCTGGAAGGGGAATATGGCGCTTTTTGCCATGAAGGCAATCGTGAAAAGTGTAATAACTGTAATCACATAGGCATGATTTTCCGCGTTGGCCAGATGCGTTACCGTGAGATTTATGTCGAAGGTATTGGTGTTCTTGTAAAGAACCCACATCGCCAAAAGCATGAGGAACGTTCCGGCGAGGGAGAGTACGTAGTAGAACACACCGGCATTGAAAGAGCGCTTCTTGCCGTGCCCGATGATGAGCAGGGAGGTCCAAGACATGGTCTCCCAGACAATGAAGAACGTGAACCAGTCCCGGGCCAGGAAGATGCCGTTGGACGCACCAACCAGCATTGCCCACAGTGGCGCCACCCGCGTGGCGTGTTTGCGGTCGTTGAAGCCCAGGGAGAAGAGCGCGAACATCATCGTCGCGGCAAGGGTTATGAGTACGAAGAAGAACCCCAGGGGCTGAATACCAAAGGAAATCTTCGACGGCAGGAGCCAGAAGTAAGGCAATGCGAACTGCACGCCGACATGGCTACCCTTGAGTGTGTAGGCAGTTGCTCCGGCCGCGAACACCGTGAGGAAGAAAATCCACCACTGGGCCCTCTTCGAGGGTATGAGAAGGGATAGCAGCCCCATGACAACGGGACCTGCCACCAGTGAAAGAAGAAGATACTGCTCCTGAGTCATCCCGTCACCTCACTCTTGGATTCCTGGCGTTCGCAAGATACTTCGCCATGACTTTGGAATATGACACCTGACCGTTTATGGAATGTCTGAAGTAGGCGCTGAACGGTTTGGGGAACAGGCCCATGACCATGATCACGACCACCAGAGCCAAAGAAGCCAGCCAGTAGCCGGCACGGGCCCGGATACGCACGGGAGCTTCTTCCTCGGACTGCTCGAACATGGTGTGAATCAGGCGGAAGAAGTAACCGGCCTCCACCACTGAACCGCCCAGGACCACCAAAATGGCCCAGAAACCCATCAGCCCGCGCAGGGTGGCAGCGCCCACGAGCTCGAACTTGCCCCAGAACCCGGAGAACAGCGGCACTCCGAGGATGGCGAGCACCGCGATGAGCATGAGCACGGCCACGAGCGGATTACTGCGG
>JALWFW010000255.1 GCA_027013865.1 Polyangiaceae bacterium
CAGTAAAACCGGGTGGTGATGCGCCTTTCGGAGTAACGTCAGGGGTGGCGCCTCGGAAGGGTGACCGGATACCGGCAGGTAGGCGTCAGGACGCCAGACAGGACTCATCTCATAACCCTCGCCCTTCGGGGAACACGTCAGGTATGGGCCTCGGAAGGGTGGCTGGATACCGACGGGTAGGCCAGGAGAATACACTGCGGCATGTGAGGTGTGGAGCGCCCTGGTGGCCCCTTCCTTATGATTTGACCCTTTTGGTTCCGGGTGCTAAAAAAATTGAGTTTTCCGGAGGTACAAATGAGACAACGTAACTTTGCCGGGATGGGCCTGATGTCTGCTGTCATGGTGTGGCTTGTCCTGTCTTCATGCTCGTCACACAAGGACACTACTCCAAAGAATACCCCTGCTGCCGACGAGGCCCAATCCGATGACGCCTCCCTGCCGCCTCCCGGTGTTCCGATGAAACCGCCTTCTGCTCGGAAGAGCGGCGCGGTATCCCAGGCAGCACAGCAGTCCCCCGAGGACTACTTCAGGGAACTCAAGACAGTGCTGGTTACCGCGGGATTCGAGATATTCAAGAACGAGCCAACGGTTTTGGGAGTCAATCACAAGGACATATTCAAGACATTCGTGCTCTACATAAAGAAGGACAACGTGTTGTGGCTGGTTTCCCTTTTCGGCATAAAACAGGGACACAAGTGCGGTGATAAGGATCTCGAGGCGAAACTGGACCTCATAAACACCAAGTACAACATGAAGGATAAAGCCGGATATTCTGTCTTTGCCGTGACCTGTATGCCTAAGGACAATGCCGTAGCAACCAGACTGATAATACCCTTCACCCCCTCCACCCAGGCTAAGAAGAAGGACATGCCTAGGCTTCTGTCCATGTACAGCGCCTATATCTACAAGACATTCAGCGATTCAGGCCTCAAACCTTTTCTCCAGTAGCGTTTGGCGGATGTGGAATCGGACGGCGCCATTTTTACTATCTTCACCGAGTTGACTTGTAACACGCGGGCAATAGACTGCGGGGCATGAGAATGAAAGATTCACGCGTCACATCCATGCTGGTGTCATTTTTCATGGTCCTGACACTGGCAGGTGTGAAGTTTCTCCTTTATTACCTGTCCGGCTCTCTGGTGGTCTATGCCGAGGCATGGCATTCCCTGTCGGATGTGCTCACTTCCTTGGTGGTACTGGGGGTACTCGTCTTCTCGAATGATACCGATCAGACTTCCCGCAATGCACCTTCGGGCGGCCTCCGGCAGTGGATTCGGGCATTCGTGAAATCCCCTGAACACCTGGCATCACTTTTCATCGGCGTGCTTCTTTTCGCCGTGTCCCTGGGTGTCTTGAGGGTAGCGCTTTTCTCCCCTCCACCCAGGATAGAGCGTCCTTTGACCGTCGGCCTGGTGTTCCTGGTCCTGTCCGTGGGCTCGTACTTCATCTACAGATTCCAGGCACGATCCTCCGAAGAAACAGGCTCTTTGGCACTGAATGCCGACAGTCAGCACAACCGGGCCGATTCCCTGGTGTCGGCTTTCACTGGTCTGTCCCTGCTCGTTCAGGCAGCTGGTCTGTCCGTGGACAGGTGGTCTGCAGTCATTTTGTCTGGTCTGCTTCTATCCATGTCAGCCTCTCTCGTATACGGGGCTTTTAGGTCCATTGCGGGCCATCAGGACGCCGTTGGTGAATACGAAGCGCTCATGGCTATTCTTAGAGGTGGTGCAGGGCTTGCAGTGGCAGCAGGCAGACGGGCATTGGGTCTGGTGCCTCCGGGGTTCGGCCGCAGTGTGCTTTCATGGACCGGAAGGCTGACTGCGGGTGCAGCAGTGCTGTGGTACCTGTCCACATGTGTATTCAGAGTGATGCCAGACGAAGAGGCATACGTCCTGTTCTTGGGAGAACCCACTTCGAGGCAGGCTCTTGGCCCTGGAGCCCATCTCAAGCCTCCATGGCCTTTTGCCAGGGTCGTCACCGTGAAGCCCCACAGAGTCAGGACCGTTTATCTGGGCAACTCTCCCAATGATGCCGCAGCCAGAGCCGTCAGCCTGTCACGAAAAAAGAATTCCTCCAAAAAATCCAGTAAATCCAATAAGTTACGTTCGAAAACATCCCGCTCGTCTCTTCGTTTCGCCAGCCTCCTCAAAAAGAGCGGGGGAGTAGCAACGGGTAGGCAACCTTCAGGTTACGAGGCTTCGAAGTCTCAGACCTCATCCCGCAAAAAGGTATCCGGATTGCAGCACCGTTCCCTCATTCCCGGTATGGGGGGCGGGGCACGTCTATGGTCCCGTTGGCACGGTGATACCCCATATCTCATAACTGGAGACGGCAACGTCCTTTACGTGTATACCCGGGTGGAGTACGTCATAAGCGATTCCTACAAATATCTGTTCAGTCATGCTGATCCGGATGGAACGATACGCAGGGAGGCCTACGGAGCACTGGTTCAGGCTATAGCATCCACCACCCTTTACGGTGTGCTCCTGTCTGGGCGTCGTATCATGGAGCAAAATATCAGGAAGATCCTCACGCAGCGTCTAAGTGCCATCGATGCCGGTGTGAAAATCGTGTCGGTCTATATCGTCGACGTTCACCCGCCTGCGGAGATAGCCCGCGCCTTCGAGGAGGTAATCGCCGCATACCAGCTCCAGGAGAAGAGCCGGCTCGAGGCCGAGTCACACATGATTCAGGTTCTGTCGGGTGCCCGGCTCAAGGCCGAACGTACGGTTGCTAGAGCCGAGTCCTCCGCCAGGTCTCGCATTCTTGAGGCGCAGGGCACTGCCAGCCGCTTCCTTCAGCAGCTACAGGCATTCGAGAGCGCTTCCGGTGCAGTATCCTTCCTCATGCATCTGGAGCGTGCTGAGTCCATACTCAAGAGGAAGAAACTGGTGCTGGTGGATCCTCAGGCGCGCTTGCCTGCCGCTGTGTTGTACATGGAGTCGTTCCGGAAGGGAGTAAGAAAATGAGATGGATCATGACAGCCGTGTCCCTGGTGGTTTTGGCGGCCCTGGGGCTGTACATGTCCTTTTTTGTGGTCACCGAAGGGCAGATGGCCATCGTCACCCGTTTTGGCAGACCAGTATCCATAATCCGGGAGCCGGGGCTGAAGTTCAAGATGCCCACGGATCAGATCACCCGCATGGACAAACGCATAAATATTCTTGAGACAGAACCAACACAGGTGTTGTTGGAGGATAAAAAGCCTTTGATTGTCAGTACTTATGCCGCATGGCGCATATCGGATCCCCTTCTTTACTTCCAGTCCGTGGGGGATGCGGCCAATGCGCGCCGTAAACTCGAGGACATCGTGACCTCGGCGGTGGGCATGGTGCTGACCCGTTATGCCACATCCACACTGTTCAGTACGTCTGGCACGAAGAGCACCCTGGAGGGAGTGGAGAAGAGTCTGCTGGAGGCTGTAAGAGACGATGCGCGTTCCAAATACGGTATAGAGGTAGTCCGGGTGGGGGTTACCAGGCTCGCGTATCCTTCGGTTGTCATCCGTTCCGTGTACGAGCGTATGAAGTCCGAGCGTCTCAAGGAAGCCGAACGCATCAAAGCCGAAGGTGAAGAACGCGCCGGCAGCATACGGGCCGAAGCCGACAAGAAGGCAGCCATCATAGAGGCCGAGGCAAAGAAGAAGGCGCTGATGCTGGAGGGGCAGGGTGACCGTCAGGCCATGCAGGCATATTCAGGCGCGTATTCCAAGTCTCCGCGCTTTTTCACCCTCCTGAGAAAGCTGGATGCCTACGAGGAGATCTTGGGCAAGGACGACGTGGTCATACTGTCTACTTCCTCGCCCCTGGTTCGCCAGCTCTTTGGGGCAGATGTTCACGCTGGAAAGTCCCCGGTCAGGGAGGAAAGACGATGAGCATGTCCTTGAGGACTGTGCTGGCCGAAGCATTTCGCGCCCTCTTCAGGTATACCGGCACACTGGTTTTGGTGCTGCTGGTGGTATATCTCCTGTCCGGGTTCTATAAGATAGGGCGTTCCGAGGTGGGCGTCCTCACCCGGTTCGGCAAGGTGGTAAACAGCCGAATTCCCCCCGGACTGCATTATGCTTTCCCGTATCCTATTGATATCATTCATAAAGTTCCAGTGCGTCAGGTCCACACCATGGATGTGCTGGATTTTTCTACCCGCTATCTGAGCGGCAGTGGCAGAGGTGCCTCTTTCAGTGACGTGACGGGTTTAGAACCCTATGCCATCACTGGGGATGACAACCTAGTTGCCGTGTCACTGTCCCTCAAGTACGTCATCTCGGACCCGGTGAAATATCTTTTCAACTTCAGACAGGCCAGTCAGTCGGTGTCCATGGTGGCAGGTCGGGTTCTCACGGTCATGATTGCCCGGCGTGGCATAGATCACCTTCTCACCGGAGACCGATCGGCCTTCAAACGACAACTGAAGGCCATGCTGCAGCACGAGATGGATGCCCTGGGCATGGGGATAGCCATCTCACTGGTGGACATCACGGAACTCAGTCCGCCACCTGCGGTCCAGCCCTATTTCGAGAAGGTGGTCAACGTCAAGGCCGATTCCATGCGCATAATCAACGAGGCCAGGGGATATGAAGGCAAGCGTCTTGCCAGGGCCAGAGCCACGGCAGACAGAACGGTACGTCAGGCCGAGGCCAGACGCCGCAATAGAATCCTTGAGGCCCAGGGCAGGGTTGAGCGCTTCGAGGCACGTCTGAAGGAATACATGCGCACTCCCGACATAGTCGCCTCCAGTCTCCTGGCCGAGTACTGGAAGAGGATCTTCTCCTCCCTCAAGGAAGTGCGCGTGGTGACACCGGGGCGCGGCAATGGTGCCTACCTGCTCCAGTTCGGGAGGTAGTGGTGTCCGTGGGAATTCGCTGGAAGGGCAAGGGCCGCCACGAATCGAAGGGTGGTGAGTTGGTACCACTCGTGATTCACGGCAATACTGGCGGACTTCTCATACAGGGCGATAGCACCAGGGTCCTTCCGCTACTGGGCAGAGCGCTCAACAGGGACGGTGGCGGGCCGTTGGGTGCGGTGACGTCTTCATCGCATTTCCCTCTGGAACCAGTGAAGGCCGTGTACATGGATCCCCCCTTTGCCACGGGAAGAAACTTCAGGACCCGCTCTGGAGCCCTTGCCTACAGCGACCGTTGGGCCAGCATGGATGCATACCTGGACATGCTACACCGAGTACTGAAGGGCGCAGTTGGCGTCCTAGCCCCAGACGGCTGGCTGTTTCTTCACGGAGACTCCCGGGCCATTCATCACGGTGCGCTCGTGGCAGCCGACGTGTTTGGTGACGGATCTCTGAAAAACGACATCGTGTGGTCCTACGGAGGCAGGGGAGCAAAGTTCACCTCGGGTCAACTTCCCAGAAACCACGACACCATACTAGCGGTTGCGGCTGGCCCCTCTTCGCGGTTCAGGCGGGTTTACGCGGTCAGGAAGTACCCGCTGGATGCTCTTCCCTCCCACATAAGGCTGGACAGCAGCGGCAGACCCTACAAGACGGCCCCCCGTGGCGACTACACGGATGAGAGTATTGCCAGGCTCGAGGCCCAGGGCAGGGTGGTACGCACGTCCACGGGAAGCATCAGGATAAGATACTGGCTCGAACGCAGGGGCCGGACGGTACTGGAGCCAGTACCCGTTGGCAGTGTGTGGAGTGACATACCCGATATGATGCACGCACCCCGACGTGAGAGATGGTGGGGTTATCCCACACAAAAACCCTTGGCGCTCCTGCAAAGGATACTGGACCTGGCCCTTGGCGAGGCAGACGCGGTTCTGGACCCATTTGCAGGTTCTGGTACTACCCTGGTGGCAGCGCATCTGGCGGGCCGGCGGTGGATCGGTGTGGACGGATCCCCCCGTGCCGTACACCTCATGCGCAGGCGTCTAGTGTATCATGGGGCCCGCTTCACCCTGGCGGTGCTGAGGCCTCACTCGAGAACGCCTTACGTACGCGGCGTCCTGGAACGTATCGGAGCCACTGCAGAGACGGACCGGAACTGTTTGGCAGATGGCCGTCTAGGTGATGCGGCGGTGGTGGTACGCGGACCTTGGGAGCGGCTCACCTGCCGAGATCTGCGTCGTATTGCCCGTAAGGTGGCGCGATCTGGAGTGCAGCGCCTCGTTGTCCTGGCATGGCACATGGCTCCCGATGTCGCGGACACACTTGCGGTTTCAGGTTGGGAGGGCGTCTGTGCTGGAGTCCCGGTGAGCGTAATGTGGACACCCGCAGGCGAAGAGACTCGGCCGACCGTGCCTGGTCCCCTGCCTGTACCCAAAGTCCATGAAAGCTCTGAGGGCATACGTGTGACCATAGACGAGATAGGCGGTTTTGATTACTGGGGCGTCGGTGTCACGGCTGGTGACGTATTCGTGGAAGAATGGGGAGGGACGGCATCCCCCGATGGTGATGTTCCGCTGTCGAGTCAGGCCGTGAGTAAGGCCGATACGGTTCAGTTCGCGGATCCTGCAGGAAGGACCCTTGCCATTTCAATACCATAGTGTGTGATGGATCATTCGTCTTCGGCGGCTCTGAACCTGTATCCTATGCCGCGTATGGTCTCGATGAGTGCGCCCGCCTCACCCAGTTTACGGCGAAGGCCCACTATCTGGACGTCCACCGATCGGGCCGTTGCTGCATGATTCTCACCGTGGACGTGCTGCATGATTTGGTTCCTGGTGAACGTCCATCCGGGTTTGCGCACCAGAAGGTGAAGGATCCTGAACTCCGTGGGAGTGAGAGTCACAGGTCTACCCGAAACGGTTACCTCGAATTTGACGGGATCCACCATGACAGGGCCCCGTATGAGACGTTCGGGACTGTCGTCTCCCTCCCTGCGGCGTAGTACGGCCTGGATACGTGCGAAAAGGACCTTGAGGCTGAAGGGTTTCGTAACGTAGTCGTCTGCACCCAGCTCGAGCCCCTCGACGATGTCGCTCTCCTCGCCTTTGGCCGTCACCATGATGATGCTGATGTCCGCCGTGGCAGGAGATCGTTTTAGGCGCCGGCACACGTCCAGACCATCCATACCCGGGAGCATGATATCGAGCAGGAGCACGTCCGGTTTCTCCTGCTGTGCCATGGCGAGCCCCTCTTCTCCGGTATACGCGGCGGCCACCTCGTAGCCTTGGGCCTCCAAGTTGAACCTTAGTAGATCCACGAGATCTTCTTCGTCTTCTATGATCAGTATTTTCCTGCCCTGCATGAATGAGATTATTACTGCCGGGCCCGTAAATTGCAAATTGGAATCAGTGTATAGAAAAAACGTCGGGGGCACGAAAAGAAAAAAGCCGCGGCCCTGTCCTTGGAACGGGCGGCAACGTTCCAGCCGCGGCATGGGAGGATGAGCCTGTGACCCTGTCTCTCACCGCCGTCAAGACCCTGGCCTCCGACCCGATGTAAGACCGTAGGGCCCTGAGTATCTTATTTGGAGTTTCTGGTTTTGCATATTCCGTGCCAGGTTTGCTATTCAATGTCAGAACATGGAGTCGTGAATCGTCGAACTTGGAATTCAGCATATAACCCATTGAAATAAAAGCACTTTTTTAGACATACAAGACAAGTCGTCTCGTGTTGGGAACACGTGTAGCAGGCTTGTGTCACGATTCCTTGACACCCGATGTCAGTTCTCCCACACTCCCCATGCAACCGCAGGAGGAAGCAAACGTCTATGGATAGCACTCTTTACGGCAAGGCCGCACGGGTTCTCGAGTTGGCCCGCTCTTCGGGCCTGACCGTAGCCACTGTGGAATCGTGTACGGGCGGACTCATTGCAGCCACACTGACCGGAGTTCCCGGGGCCTCGGACGTGTTCGCCGGAGGACTTGTGGTGTATTCCAATGCTCTTAAGACGTCCCTTGCCGGTGTTCCACGGACTGTGCTCGAGTCGTACGGGGCAGTGAGTAGCCAGTGTGCAGTGGCCCTGGCCCAGGGTGGCAGCAAGGCGACGGGTGCCGATCTCGTGGTGTCTGTCACGGGGATCGCCGGACCTGGTGGAGGATCCCCTGAAAAACCCGTGGGAACCACATTCTTTGGCATTCATCTGTCTGGCAGGACGTTCTGGATGCGTCAGGTCTTTGGCACGATCCGCGAACAGAACCGGAAAGCATCCGTCCTCACCGCCTTAGATGCCATGATCTCGGCCATGGAGCATTCCTTCCCCAGCGGTTTCGAGGAGGTCGACACATGATTCCTGCATCACAGGAGGCAGCTGGTAGCAGAGTCTTTTTTGGGTTCATGCCGACGCTGCATCACATAAGGATTCTTGCTAGGTATCAACACAGGCTATACACCCATTTCCCGGTGAACGTGCGTAACGAGTTTATCTGGACCCCTCCGGCATCATTTGCCCTGCCTGTGAGATATCTTGGAGCCGTGGAAGACGAGTATCTGGATTTCCTCAAGATGGAAATCAGCCAGATCCTTCCACAGGGCCCCATAACCTTGGAGCCGGGGGCCATGCAGCCTCTATTTACGTCCGAGGGACGCCCCACACTCTTTTATCTGCCTTTCTCGGACCCGTCGGGCAGGGTGGACCGGCTGGCGGATGCCCTGGAGGAGATCCTTGAGGATACGGGGTTCCCATTCCGTCCGGCACATCGCCGTTTCGGAGTACTTCTGGCCCGTGTGCCTGCCGACCTGTCCGAGGGAATACTCTCCTATATAGAGTCCTTTTCGGTGCAGGACACAAAACCCCTGGTCATGAAGAGACTGGCACTTGCCAGCATAAACGACTACAACGAGGGGGTGAAACCCATATATCTGTTCGACATGGAGGAAGACAGTGATGGCCAGACGGAGTAAGGCTTCAAAAGATCAGAAGGCTCTATCCACGGTGGTGGAGCTCATAAATCAGCAGTTCGGCGACGGAACCATAATGCGTCTGGGTGACCGGCCCCATGCCAAGATAGACGTGGTGCCAACGGGCTCCATTGGCCTGGACATAGCCGTAGGAATAGGCGGCTACCCCAAGGGGCGTGTGGTCCAGATATACGGACCCGAGTCCTCAGGTAAGACGACCCTTGCACTTCACGCCGTCGCAAATGCCCAGAAGATGGGAGGTATAGCAGCCTATATCGATGCGGAACAGGCCTTCGATGCCACATATGCCCGGCACCTGGGCGTGGATATCAGCAACCTCCTTCTGTCTCAGCCCGACTACGGCGAACAGGCTTTTGAAATCGTGGAGAAGCTGGTGAGAACCGGCGAGGTTTCGGTGGTGGTGGTGGATTCCGTGGCCGCCCTCGTGCCCAAGGCCGAGCTGGAGGGCACTTTCGAGGATACCCAGGTGGGTCTTCAGGCCCGTCTCATGAGCAAGGGCCTGCGCATGATCTCCGGTGCGGTCAAGAAGAGCAACACCCTGGTCATATTCATCAACCAGACGCGCATGAAGATAGGCAACATGTACGGACCCAGCGAGACCACTCCGGGTGGGCAGGCGCTGAAGTTCTATTCCTCGGTCATCCTCGACATTCGCCGCATCCAAACTCTCAAGGAGGGAGACACGGCCGTGGGCAATCTCGTGAGGGTTCGCGTGGTGAAGAACAAGGTAGCGCCGCCTCACCGTACTGCTCAGTTCGAGATAGAATACGGCCGCGGCATAAGTTGGGAAGGTGAGGTGCTTGACCTCGGAGTCGCCTTGAAACTCGTACACAAGAGTGGAGCGTGGTACTCGTACAAGGGTGAGAAACTCGGTCAGGGGCGTTCCAAGTCCAAGGAATTTCTCCGTCAGCACCCTGAAATAGCCCGGGAAATCATGGATCTCATCAAAAAGGCCTACCTCAAGCCTGATGAGGAGGAAGAACCTGAGGTTCCACCGCCGCCCCCTGCTTCCGAAGAGACTGCCCAGCCCACAGGCAGTGAAGAGGACGACTTCGAGTGATTGCCGGACACCTGCCGCATCTTTGATACTATCCCATTAAACTCTTGACCGTCCAGGGGGTGTGACGGATAAAACCACCCATGGCACGCCGGGCCCCCGTAATAGTCAACAGGAAAATTCTCAGTCCCTGGACCTGGGCCCTCGTATACCATTCTTTCCTGGTGGTGGTACTCGCCGTACTGGCAGGTGCTGCGGGTGCCTATATATATGGATCAGTGGCCCTGGATTTGGATCAGCCGGATTTTTGGGCCGTCAGGAAGAACACGGCCTCTTCCACGACCATTCTGGCAATGGACGGCACCATACTGGCACGCCGGGGAACCCAGTCGAGGCAGTGGGCGTCTATTCAGCAGATTCCCGACTGTCTGAAGAAAGCCGTGGTGGCAATAGAGGACGTGCGATTCTACGAGCATGGAGCCATAGATCCCATCGGACTCACCAGGGCAGTGGTGGTGAACCTTCTGGCGGGGAGGGTCAGGCAGGGCGGATCCACCATAACGCAGCAGACTGCCAAGTTCTTCGTGGGGGGGGAGCGCAACATAGAACGCAAGATAAAAGAGATGGTACTTGCCCTGCGCATGGAACGCCAGCTCACCAAGGACGAGATTTTGGAGCTCTACCTCAATCTCATATACCTGGGAAGCGGTGCTTACGGTGTGGGGGCGGCAGCCAGAAACATATTCGGCAAGGAACTCGACGAGCTCACGGTGCCCCAGTGTGCCCTGATAGCGGGTCTGCCACAGGCTCCGTCGCGTTATTCTCCCTTCGTGCATCCGCAGCTGGCGTTGCAGCGCCGCCACGAGGTGCTGGAGGCCATGCTTAAGGCGGATTTCATTGACGAAGAGACCTTCCGCAAGGCCGACAGCGAGCCTTTGAGACTTGCCGAGCGCCGGGATTATTACGGCGACGTGGCTCCATATTTCACCGACTATGTTCAGGCACGACTGAAGAAGATACTGGGCAGTGACGCGGTGAGTAAGGGCGGTCTCATGGTGGAAACTACTGTGCTTCCCTACTTCCAGGACCGGGCAAGGGCTGCCGTGGATGACATGACACGCTGGGAGGACAAGCGTCAGGGCTGGCGAGGCCCGGAAGCAGTCTTGGATACTCAAGAAAAAGTTAATAATTTCAATAGGTTATCAAAAGAACGCTATGGGATTCCACAAAGCGGTCACATCTATCTCGCATACGTGACCAGGGTGGACAGGAGTGGTGCCTCGGTGATGGTGGCCGGCCGGAAGGGACGCATTCCCCTGTCTCTCATGCGTTGGGCTTACAGGTATTCGCGCACCGGAATCACCGACGGGTACATAACCAGCGCCACTAGGGCACTCAAACGGGGTTACGTGGTCTGGGTGCGGGCCGTGGATGTGTCCCGCGGGACGTATGCCCTCGAACAGTTCCCCAGGGTTCAGTCGGCCATCCAGTCCGTGGATCACCGGAGCGGCTACATATCGGCCATGGTGGGAGGTACGGATCACGATCTGTCCAAGTTCAACAGGGTGTGGCAGGCATGCAGACAGCCGGGTTCCACATACAAGCCCATTTACTACTCCCTTGCTCTGAATCACGGATGGAGTTTCGAGAAGAAGTTCTCGGACCGGCCCTATTCCATAATAGATCCCGTTACAGGCAAACGCTGGAGAGTGCTAAATTACCAGTATGGTCATGGTCTGTCCAAACAGGCGGAAGAGATGATCCGCAACTACAAGACCACCTTGGCCAAGGCGCTGGTGTGGTCCAAGAACGTGGCGTCCATTGCAATATTTCAGGCTTTGGGTGCACGTCAGGTGGCCCGGTGGGCCAGACGGTTTGGCTTCACCACGCCCATCATTCCCGACAAGGGGCTGGCTCTGGGTGCATCGTGTGTCCATCTGGATGAGCTCAACCGGGCTTTTGCAATTTTCGCCCGCCTTGGCAGGTTCATCGAGCCGGTGGCCATACGCCGGGTCACGGACATGACCACCGGGAAGGTCCTCTACGAGAATACAGCCCCCCAGGATCCCTTCCTGTCCCCCTTGGAGCGGGCCAGGGCCGTGGCGTCCTACGAGGCCAGGAAGTGGAAACAGGCCATTCCTGCACGTACAGCCTGGCGTACGGACATCCTGCTGCGCCGTGTCGTAACCGAGGGACATGCCCAGGACATGCGGACCGTCGGTGTTCCCGTGGGTGGCAAGACGGGAACGGCATCGCGCACCATGGACACATGGTTCACGGGCCATACGTCCAAGCAGCAGTTCACCTGCTGGCTGGGAGACGACCGTTACGAGCGACCCCTGGGCTACTGGGATGCTGCTCACCTCACCACGCTGACCATGTGTGCCCGCTTCGTGTATGACACCATGCGCGATGAGCCCCTGCGAGAGATCCCATGGATGGACCCTTCAGGAAAGGTGCTTCATGAGCCAAGGATTGCCGGCTCCAGGGCACGCAAACCGTCGTTCCATCCACCGGAAAAGAAGCCTCCAGCTGCACATTGATTGTATAACTATTTAAATTTATTGTACTTTTGCTTATTTTTAGTTTTTTTGTGGTTATATGGAATAAACATGGGGCGCATCGGGTTTACTGTTTTGCATGACACCCTGCATCAGGGAATAGTCTTGCATTTTTTCGGGAGGTGTTACATTATCCCGTAGCTGAATCAAAGACATTCTGGTTGATCAAGGAGAACTGACCATGAGTGATGAAATCAAAAACAAGGAAACAGAACACAATCAGACGGCTTCTGAGATGGAGCAGGAGGGCCTGGGAACCATATCCATGCCCCTTGCTCTCATGATGGTGCTCTTCGCCTTCGGCATCGGGCTGGTGATAGGCGGGTACTTCCTGCCTCTTGGCGAGCGTGGCAAGGCTGCGGCAGATGGTAAATCACGTGGCGGAGATGCCCGTGTGGCAAAGGCCAACACTGCTCCGGGCCAGGCCAAGCGTCTGAAGTTGACCATCCCGGCAGACGCCCCTTACATCGGTCCCAAGGATGCCCCGGTCACCATCGTGGCATTCGACGATTTCCAGTGCCCCTTCTGCAGGCGTTTCGCAGATGCCCTGCACAAGGCCATGGAGAAATATCCCAAAGACGTGCGTTTCGTGTTCATCAACTTCCCCCTGCGCCGCATCCACAAGTCGGCTCAGCTGGCTGCCGAGGTGGGCATGGAGGCCATGGCCCAGGGCAAGTTTAGACAGATGCACGACAAGCTCTTTGCCAATCAGCGCCAGATCACGCGTGAGAACGTGATGAAGTGGGCCAAGGAGATTGGCATGGACACCGGCAAGCTCAAGCAGGCCCTTGATTCCGGCAAGTGGAAGAAGGCCATCGACGCCCACCTTGCTCTTGGCAGGCGTATCGGCGTGCGCGGTACCCCCACTGTGCTCCTCAACGGCCGCTGGTTCCGCAGCTACAGGGCCAATGAGGTCATCAAGGCCATCGAAGAAGAGTTGGCCCTCATCAAGAAGCGCCATATCCCCCGCGGCAAGGCCTGGCAGGTGCTCACTGCAAACGGCGTCAAGACCATCGCCGAGCTTCGCGGAAAGAAGAACAACCGCAAGCGCGATCGTCGTCGCCGTAAGACCCTAGATCCCAACGTCCGCTACAAAATAACTTTCACTGATCAGGATCCCTGGCGCGGCACCAAGGATGCTCTCGTGACCATCGTGGAATTCAGCGATTACCAGTGCCCCTTCTGCCGCCGCGTCGAAGGCACCATTGATCAGCTTCTCAAGGACTATCAGGGCAAGGTAAAGCTCGTTTACCTGCAAAATCCCCTGTTCTTCCACAAGAATGCCCGTGCTCTTACCAATGCAGCTCTCGAAGTGCTCTCCGAGAAGGGCATGGACGCATTTTGGAAGTTCCACAAGCTCGTGTTCGAGCATCAGCGTGACGTCTACAAGCCCGACTTCATGAACGTGGTGAAGAAGTTCGCCCAGCAGGTGGGTGCAGATCCCGCCAAGGTCGAAGAGGCCGCCAAAACCGACAAGCATAAGGCCACTATCGCCCGTCATCAGGCACTGGCCCGCAAGTTCATGGCCACCGGCACCCCGGCCTTCTTCATAAACGGATACAACCTGCGCGGAGCCCAGCCCATAGAGCGTTTCAAGGCCATCATCGACCGCGAGCTCAAGAAGGCTGAGGAAGCCATCAAAGCAGGTAAGGCCACACCTCAGAATTACTATGATTTCATCATGAAGACCGCTTCCGCTGCTCCCAAGTTCATTGGCGGCGATTCCAAGCGTCCTCCCAGGCCGCGTCTCGACACCAGCAAAGTTTACAAGGTCTTCCCCATAGACGGTCTGCCCTACTACGGTGATCCCAAGGCTCAGGTGGTCATGGCTGGAGCATTCGACCTTCAGTGCCCCTTCTGCGCAAGGCTGGCCCCCACGGTCATCAAGCTCATGAAGGGCGACCCCAATGCCAAGCCGAATGATCCCAAGGCATGGCACGGCTACAAAAAGGGTGTGAAGTTTGTGTTCCTGCACTTCCCCCTGCGTTTCCACAAGGATTCCCAGCTGGCTCACGAGGCGCTTCAGGAAGTATTCGAGCAGAAGGGCCCCGAGGCATTCTTCAAGTACATGGAGATCATATATCAGGGTAAGAATTACAGGTCCCTGCCCCGTCAGAAGCTCGAAGAATGGGCCCAGCAGCTTGGCTGTGATATGAACAAATTCAAGAAAGCCCTCGATACACACAAGCATGCCGCCTTCATCAAGAAGATGGAGCAGATGGCCCAGCAGATTGGTGTTCGTGGTACGCCTACCGTATACGTGAACGGCAAGCAGGTCAGGGGCCGTACACTGGAAATCTACAGAGCCACCATAGACAAGGCTCTCAAGGAGGCCCAGGACTACCTCAAGGCCCATACCAACGTGAAGCCTGAGGACTACTACGCCGAGATCATGAAGACGGCAGAGCCCAAGGCCATCTGGATAACCCCCGGACAGAATGCGAAACGTCCTCCTGTGAGAAAAATTCCTCCCTTCCAGATCAAGGGCGCCATGGGAGCACCCAATGGCCAGCCCAACGTGAAGATCCAGATGAAGGATCCCCGCACAGGTAAAATCCGCCAGATTCCGGTGAAGGTCGCTCCGAAGAAGATCAATCCTGCAGCCAATAAGGCCGCACCCGCTCCCATGAAGTAATCTCATTCCCACTGATTCGACTCCCCGGCACGGTTAGTTGTCCAGAGACAAGAAAGTCTATAAAGTTCAGGAGGCCCTAGTTCTGAGGGCGGCTCAGTCCATTCATGGGATGTCTGCTGTCCACATGCGTCCAAGGCATCATGCTGCTCCGCTGCGTCCAGACGTGGTGGTGGGCAGCCCCATGCGTCCCGAAGTGGTATATCTGGTCACCCATGGAGGGGCTCAAAATGCCCGCCAGATGAAGGTATGGCGTGATCTGTACGAGCTGGCTTCCTATCGTACCATCCTGCCCTCCACCCGTGTGGTGCGTGTCTATTTCGGAGCCAAGGGGCTTGACGGATGGGATGCTGTTTTGGACAGGGCCTTCGATGCAACCGTACACGTTTCTTTGCCTTCGTCTCTGGTGTCCTGTATGGAAAAACTGGCGGATCTGAGCCAGGATGAGGTGATTTCAGAGACCGAATCCCGGAAGTGGAAACCTGTCGTAGATGATTTATCTGCTGCTTTCGAGCGGGTGCGTGATTCGAATCCTCCGAGGGCCCGTTTTTTTCTTCCTGGTGGCGGACAGTCCCTGGCTCCTGCAGCTCCTTCGATGCTGCGCAGGGGCATTGCCCTTTTGGGCCTGGCCCGTCACTCGGGTGCCCGTCAATTCATGAAGCAGGCTGGAATCATAGCTCCCTCCATCGTCGGGGACGTATGGACAGAACCGTACAGATGGTGGGTCAGCGATGCCAGGGCCATATTGGGAGAGGATCTCGGAGTAATGATTGCCAGGGCTGCGGATGTACTGAGCGATGACGCGGCTCACCTGGCACATATGCCCGAATATCTGGATGCCATGCACCGTTGTGCAGAAGATCCTGCTGTCTGTAAGCAAAATCCATATACGGTGTTCCTTGGCATAAGATATGCTCGCAAGGCATTTTCTCTTCATTCCTTCAGTAATGCCCGAATAGCCCGTTCGTTGGGGAAAAAAGCCGGAACCTCAGAGCTTTATGCACTGAGCCGTGTTTTTTCTGGTAAGAGGGCATTTCCTGAAGAACTGCTGGATTCGCTTCCCTACATGGCCCGTCAAACAGTTGAAGCCATTTCTACGTCAGGCAGAAAATCCCGTTTTCAAGCCACGCTGTTTAGGGCACTTCTCAGAGATAGTGCCATAAAGCGGCGTCATCTGGATCCTCTGGGCTGGTTGGTGCAAAAGGCTCTTCCGGGCGGTGTTTTTAAGGGGCGTCATCCTTCTGTGCTGGATCCCACCGGACGTATTGCCACCACCCGGCTATATGTCGTTGGCAGTACGGCCCTACACTGGCGTACAGCGCACATGGGACGCAGGGACAAGGCCAAGGAACTGGCGGCTCGCGGAGCTTCACTTAAACCCCTGGTGAATCGTCTCATCCTGCTTCTGGACGGGGAGTGGGGAGAGTCAGAACTCAGGATGCTCCATGAAGGTGGGTGGAACACGGTTTCTGTGTGGCAGTGGCGTATGCTCCCTGATCTGCTCTTCTGAAACCTCCAAACACATTACAGCGGTAATCGTGTATGTGTACCCATGACACAGTATTCATGTCACGAGTAGCAAAGATATTTGTGTGTCCTAAATTATTCAATAAAATCAATAGGTTATTCCAGTAATATTCATTTGGTGTAGCAGTATGGTCTTACTTTTCATGACAGCTTGACACGCAGCAAATCCACCCTATATACACTCAGACTTTGACCCAGAACCGAGGTCTGCCACGGTGATGTGGTCCTGCGGTGTGCAGGTTGGAAGACGGTATTTCTGATATACACACATGCAGTGAATTTTATAGAATTCGGGTGCACTGAAGTTGCGCATCGACCCTAACAAAATACGTGAACTGAAGCAGGCAGTAGATATCGCTGCCCTGGTGGGAAGGCATGTCAAACTGAAGCCTTCTGGTGCCCTTCTTAAGGGGCTGTGTCCCTTCCATTCCGAGAAGACCCCCTCTTTCTATGTATATCCCGACAAAGGCACCTACGTGTGCTATGGCTGCGGCGAGCATGGTGATGTCATAGACTTCGTCATGAAGACAGAAGGCCTGACCTTCAGTGAAGCAGCCCGAAAATTGGCTCAGGAAGCCGGTATCAGGCTGGAAGCACTGCGTCCAGAGGAGGAGGCCAGACACCGCCAGGCTCAGATGCACGAGCGCAGGCTTCTAGACACCAACGAGATTGCTCTGGGGTTTTTCAGAAACTCGTTTGCATCCGCACATGGAGCCGAAGCGAGGCAGTACGTATCCCGACGGGGCATATCCCCTGAGATGGCAGAGGCTTTCGAGCTGGGTTATGCACCTGATTCATGGGACGCCCTGGTGCAGGAGCTCTCTCGTAGAGGTCTGACCGCCTTCGCTGCCGAGCTGGGCCTCATCCGTCAGCGCCGTGAAGGGCCGGGATATTACTCGTTTTTCCGTAACAGGCTGGTGTTTCCCATCAGGGATCATCAACGCCGTCTAGTGGGATTCGGCGCCAGGCTCTTAGATCCTGAGGCAAAGGAAGCAAAATACGTGAATTCTCCGGAATCGCGTCTCTTTCACAAGAACTCCACGCTTTACGGACTGCATCTAGCACTCAGAAGTATCCGACGTCAGGAACGGGCCATGGTTGTAGAGGGTAATGTCGACGTGATTCAATTGCATCAGCACGGTTTCACAGAGAGCGTCGCACCCCTGGGCACTGCCTTCACCCGAAATCATGCAGCCCTTCTGCGCCGTTACACCGAACAGATCGTCATGATATTCGATGGCGACGATGCAGGCCGCAGGGCAACCATCAAGTCGGTCCCTCTGGCTCTGGAAGCCGGTCTGCGGGTAAAGGTACTGTTGCTCCCTCAGGGACATGATCCTGATTCGTTCCTTAGGGAACAAGGTGCAGAGGCTCTGTCAGACCTCATGAACAGAGCCATGGATGGTGTGGAAGCCTTCATGGAACTCACTCTTCCTTCCAGAAATGCCCCTGTATCCGACAGATTCGCAGCTGTCACCCGCCTGCTGCCGGTTTTGGATCCGCTTCATCCCCAGGTGCGCGACATATATTTGGAGCAGACCGCCGTGATGCTGGATCTTCCGGTGGAGGCTGTACGCAGGGCATACACAGAGGCGCCTCGCCAGGGAGGCATCTCCGCAGCGAACGGGGCTTCTCCTACACCCGCTGTAAAGTCTGGGAGGAAGCATTCCTACACGAGGGAAGAGGTATCCGAATTACGCCTTCTTCTTTATCTGATGGCACTTTATGATTCTTTTCCCTATCTTTACGATCCTCCACATGAAACGGACGTTCTGTCTATGCTCCACACCGATGCCGCAAGGACATTGTGGCACATGTTTTTGGAATCGGAGCTGTCTCGCACTGAGGCGGAATACGAAAACAGCGAGAATCAGGCCCTGGAGCCTTCGACAGAATGGAAAGAATTGCTGGGAAATCTGTATTCCAGGTTCACTGAGTATAAAAATACTGCCCTTGAGACGCTTCCAGAAGATCGCATACGAGAGAAGGCATTCGAGGATACCATCTATGCCCTTGAAGCCAATCATCTGCGTGCAGTGGCGCGTGAGTTGGAAGCCCGGATGGCAGTGGCACGTCGTACAGGAAATACAGAGGAACTCGATGAGCTCCTCGACGAGAAACTGGAGCTTGAGCGAAGACGCATCGAGCTGAGCAAGCAGAGAAAGGGGTGAGAGAAATATGTCCAGAAAGACCATCGATGGCAGGCGCATCAGGGATGAACGGGATCTTGTCGACACCATCGAAAAAGCCATGGGTGCCATGGAATCCATTACACAGATGGAGGACGTCTCCAGTACCCCAACCTCCAAGATAATAGAGGAGATACTGGGACTTCCGGCCATGAAGACCGCACGTACCAAGGGTTTCATCACCTATGATGAGCTTTATGACATCCTTCCCGAGTCGGTGGAGGCCGATCAGATGGATGCAGTCCTACTTGCCATCATGGATTCCGGTGTGGATGTCCGTCATGCAGCCGAGGACATCGTAATGCCGGTGACCAAAAGCGATGATTCCACCAGGCTGAACGATCCTGTGCGTGCCTATCTCCAGAAAATGGGCACTGTGCCGCTGCTCACTCGCGAGGGTGAGGTGGAGATAGCCCGACGCATAGAGGAAGGAGAGGAAATCATACTGTCTCTCATCATCAGAACTCCTCTTGCAGTGAACGCCATACTCCATATCGGAGATCAGCTCCGTCGCGGCAAGATAAAGGTACGTGATGTGTCCCGCGGATTCGAGGATGAGAGCGGAGATTCCAAGGAAGAGACCCAGCGCCTGGAGGTCATAAAGCTCATAGAGCGCTTCCGCCGCCTCTATCAGAATTACCGCAAGCACGTGACCAGCGGCAAGTCGCAGCCTTTGGATGATTTTTCCCCTCTTGGACTCAAAAAGCGCAATCTGAGCTCAGTGGGACGCATCCAGAAACAGATGTTTGCCATCTTGCAGCAGATCAAACTCAATCCCCAGCAGCTGGGCAATATCATACATCAGATAGAGAAAATCATACGCCGTTACGAAGAGCAGGAGCAGATCGTAACCAGAGAGGAGACGCGTCTCGGCATAGATGCGAAGACCCTGAGGCGTATCGCCCGACGTAAGGAAGGGCATACTGCTCCAGATGGCAGGGAGTATTCCCCTGAGGAAATTTCAGCCATAGACAAAAGAATGAAGGACGCCCAGAAAGTAATGTCCAAAATCATGGAAGAATCTCAGATGGGCGTCGATGAACTCCGTCGTGTCTATAAAGAACTCAAACGCGGGGAGCGCATAACCGAGCGCGCCAAGAAAGAATTGGTGGAGGCCAATTTGCGTTTGGTGGTATCCATTGCCAAGAGATATACCAACAGAGGCTTGCAGTTCCTTGATCTTATTCAGGAGGGCAACATCGGTCTCATGAAGGCAGTGGAGAAATTCGAATACCGCCGTGGTTTCAAGTTCTCCACCTATGCGACCTGGTGGATAAAGCAGGCCATCACCCGTTCCATAGCTGATCAGGGTCGCACCATCCGTATTCCAGTCCACATGATAGAGACCATCAACAAGGTGGCTCGTGTCAGCAAGCAGCTCACCCATGAGCTCGGACGAGAACCCACTCCCAAAGAGCTGGCAGAACGTCTTGACATGCCGGAGAGCAAAGTGGAGAAAACGCTGAAACTGGCCAAGGAACCCATATCTCTAGAGACGCCCATAGGTGAGGACGAAGACTCTCATCTGGGAGATTTCATCGAGGACAAGAGTGTGGTCTCTCCGTGGGAAGCGGCATCTTCCATGAGTCTCGCCGAGGAAGTACGCAGGATGCTGTCCACCCTTACTCCGCGTGAGGAGAAGGTCATACGCATGCGTTTCGGTATTGGTGAGCGTTCGGATCATACCCTTGAGGAAGTCGGCCGCCAGTTCAAGGTGACACGTGAGCGAATCCGTCAGATAGAGGCCAAGGCTTTGAAGAAATTGCGCCATCCGAGCCGTTCCAAGAGCCTGAAAGGATTCTTTGAGTGATACAACATACTTTTCCTGCTAACATATTGTAATTATTAATTTTCAGTTCAAATGAATACAGGGGACGTGTATGGGAAGATGGATTTACCGCTTTTTTATATGACATCCGAGACCCATATGTAGGTGCATCATCTCCTCTGATTGATGAAATTTAGCGAATCTTAGTGAAGGGAACGAATAGCGGAGTGTAAGTGGAAGATGGACTTACTTTTTGTAGCAGTCCAGTCCGATGAGATTATCTACGAATGACTCACAGGAGGTGCCGAGCGATGTCTGGCATCCGGCATCGCATATGTGCTCTTCTGCATCATCAGCCAGGCATGTGGCACAGAAGGCCAGATCGTCACGATCTGCATCGCCATAGCTGTTGTAGCCGGCTTCGCAGTCCCAGTTTACCGTGCAAGCAGGATAGCATGTGCCCAACCAGTAATCGAAGTCGTCGCAGATGTAAGTCGCATTGCAATCCTGATAGCAATTGCCGTCATTTTCGCCGTTGTAGACTTCGCAGATACCGTTACCGCAGGTATAAGAGACGCTGCAGTCTTCAGGGCAGTTGGCAGTATCCTCGTAGTCTACCTGGCATACACCGTCTCCACAGTAGCCATCGTCATTACTCTCGATGACGCATCCTGTGGCCAGGAATGACAGACTGAACAGCGCAACAGCAAAAGTCAAAAGTTTCTTTTTCATGGCTCTCTCCTTTCTCTCGCTAGAGTTTTGAACGCTCCGATTATAACATATATACGGCCATCGTGCCACAGAATTCATATTTTTTTCAGTGGCACGACGGACAATGTTGGTGTATACGCTGTAAGGCCATGCTTCCTTCCTGGGAACCGGGAAAATACTGTTCATGCTTTGCCAGAAGCAATGGCAGGGAAGGCACATGCTGGTTTATTTTTTATGGAACACTACGAAAAACAGCCGGGAAGCAGTGGAGTCTGAGGTATGGTAACCATAGGATTTGCCAGTGATCTTCATTTTGATCATCATTCAGGACTGCTGCTTCGTTTCGTAGACAAAATAAAAAAGGTTTCTCCAGATGTGTTGGTGCTAGCAGGGGATTTGGTCACTGGTCCGGGGCGCATAAAGGCTGTTTTGAGGCCAATGACTTCTTTGGTTTCCCATGTGTGTTTCCTGCCGGGTAATCATGAGTTGTGGCTGGCCAGGCATCATCGTCATGTGGACAGTACGATGCTGTACAAAGAGATACTTCCGACCCAGGCTCATATCGCCGGGGCATTTTATCTAGGTATGGAACCGTTTTTTATCGACAGAATCGCCATATTGGGGGTCACGGGCTGGTTCGAAGATTACGTATCTCACCAGACTCCGGACAGGCGTATGGTGAGATTTCCGGATACTTCCACCCCTATGGATGTGGTGCACTGGATGGCAGAACTTCTGGATAGACAGCTGGCCATGGCCGAATCGTATGCCGATGAGATAGTTGTGGTGACTCATACATTGCCGTTCCCTAAGAAGATGGCCCGTTTCGTGGATACGGAGACTGTTCCGTATCTAGGAAGTGAACTCCTAGGAGAGGTCATTCTCAGATATAGTAAGGTGGTGCAGGTCATATCCGGTCACATGCACATCAAATATGAAGGACGTGTGGACAGAGACAGTATGATACCTTGGGACATCAATGCTTTTGGATACCCTGAAGAGGTGGGGGACATGGATCATGCCATCCAGAACGCCATCCGTACCATAACCCTTTAGAAAACGGTGTCTTTCAGGGGATGGTTGCAGTCTTCCTTGAGTTGGACTAAAGGGACATATGTTCTCCTGCCTTGGATTTATCGGTGCAGAGCATGGAGACTGAAGAGTTTTGATTATGGATGTGAAGAGGCGTAAACCAGGTAGATATGGTTCTTGGCGACAGACACTGACTGTACTGATTTTGTTGCTGTTGGTCCAGGTGGGCTGTTCCCGTAAAGATGTCGACATAAGAGAGAGAGGGGTGGTCAAACAGCAGGACTCATTATACGCAAAACAGGCGAGTTCTCAGGCATTGGGTCAGCCTACCGTAGACGCCACCAAAGAAAAAACTGAGCCACCACCACCGACTCGACGTTCAGATTTGAAGGAACCAGTATGGAAATGTGAGAACGGTTCTTGCAGCTGGATAGAGAAGGATTCTTGTAGTGGCGGAGGGTTACGGGTCATAGATTTGTCGGAAGAGTTCCTGCCCTACATATTCTGGGAGTGTACGCCAGGTAAAGACGACTGCAAACCCAATCCCTACAGTGATACCTACCGTAATCTGGCAGGTGATCTCACAGACGAGGAAGGCCATAGACTCAAGCCAGGGGAGCACAACTATCTGGAGCTTTATGGGATCCCTCCTACACTGGCGGTGTTGGATAGGAGGTTCATCCATTCTTCACAGGGGTGCGCGCTTCATCAAGACTATGACATCTTTCGGAAGGATGCCGGCACACTCTATTATGTCTCTGGCAGGGAAGGCAGTTACCGTAGGGCCCTGCTGTATTGGGCCAAGAAGGCGGGCATGAGGCCGGACACGGAACCAGCCGAAGTAGAGCGTCGCATGAAGACTGTCAAAAAACGCCGTAATCACCTGAAATACCGGAAGTTGAAACGCTTCTGGAAAGCTCTGGTGAGATACCGGCAGTTGGTGGCATTGCAGGACAGACTGGTATGTGAGGAGATTTTGAGGCCAGGCACCTTCAGAAAAGGCTATTTCGACTGGAACACCCGTAGGGCAGTACGCATATTCGAACGCAAACACATGGTTTACGGTTGGGGGCGCGTAGATTCGCAACTGAGGCAGGTACTGGCCCGAACCATGCTGGAGAACGACTTCGAAGCACTCAGAAGGGTGATGCGTGAAAGGGTGGCTCACAGTGTGGCCATACTGGAGGATGGATCCGTGAAGAAGTGGAGGGACTCCAGGGGCAGATGGCATAAAGTGCCGGATCTGGTGCATTCTTTCAGGGATCTCGTGATGAAGGCCATGGGGCTTACGGCTCCCAAGAGCGCTCTAGAGTTCTTTCGCGCTCATGATATTGGTTTTTTCAGGGGATTTCATGCGTGTGTGAAGCTTCCTCCCCTTCCGTCATATTATTCGGATGACATGGATTTCTCCGCAGAGATACACCGTGGGGATGTGTGGTATGACGTGCCCGTGGACAGTGAGGGACACCGCAGACCTCAGCCGGTACACCGTAAGCCCAGACTGTGGATTTTCGTCGGTTATGGTGGAGAGCGTATCCCTATAGCTCGCCTGGGAACCACTATAGGCGGCTGGATGAAGGAATATGCCGAAGGGGAGGTTTTCCTCAAATACAAGGAATCGGACGTGGGAGCCAGGCAGTGGAAGTACGTGGTGTCTGCTCCGGTATGGTTTCCGCCAAAGACTACGCCTCCCAGGGAGCTGCTCAGGCGAGTTCGGCGTCGTGGAAGGTGGATCTGGACCGTGAAGAAGAGGGAACTGGGGCCGAGTTATGCCTCTGCGTACGGTCTCGTAATGGCTTTGCATACCTATGAGAGGAAGCTTCCAGGTGGAAGGATCAGGGATGTGGATCTCGGCATAAGAACCCATGGGTCAGTCAATTACATGTCCATTCTCAGAAGTCATTCCCATGGCTGTCACAGATTGCACAACCATCTGGCCGTGCGTCTGTTTTCCGTAATACTCAGACGTCATGCATTCGAGCGCATGGGACCACAGTACAAGAAGTGGACTCATGTCATGGAATATGAGGACAAGACCTACCGCATAGAACTAGACTATAAGGGGTATTATTATCGTCTCTCTCCTCCGGTGCCGGTAATGGTGACCCGTGGCAGGATAATGGGCAAGGTAACGAAACCCATCCGGGATCTCATCAGGATTCCCGGCCATGAGTATAAGCCAGAGGTCACGATAGGTATGGTGATTGGTGAGGATGGGCAGCTCATTCCGTATTCTCAGACCGTGGATGCCACGACTCCAGACGATTCAGTACCCACGGCAGTTCCTGATGGCGCTGCTGCAGATGCAACGGCTCCTGCGAAAAGCGGACCTTCAGGGGAGATCGTTCCTGACGGAACGGATGCTGGTCGCAGAACAGTTCCGGTCATACCCGGTGGAGAGAGATCTCCAGTGAAGCCTGCAGTCCAGAAGAATAGACCAATGGTGTCTCCTGCCCGAAAAGATGGAAGAACCGGCACCAGGAACTCACCGGGGCAGCCTGCAGCAAAAGACGGAACTGCCCCACCTGCCGCGAGATGAGATTCATGTCCAGGCTATTTCCATTTCCCCCGACCATTGAGGCGAGATTCATAAGGCGCGTCAACAGATTCGTGGCAGAGGTAGAGCTCGCCGACGGTACGGTCATTCGGGCCCACACACCGAACACCGGCTCTCTCATAGGGCTGCAGGATCCAGGTAACCGAGTCCTTCTCGTGGATTCGGCCAATCCCAGACGCAAATACCGCTATTCCTGGAAGGCAGTGGAGGTACCGGGGCAGTGGACGGAACCTTCCAGAACGGGCATGGTGTGGGTATCAATAGACACTCTGCTTCCCAACAGGATGGTTTATGAGCTAGTGAGAGCTGGAGAGATTTCGCAGCTCAGTGGATATGGCAGTGTTCTGCGGGAGGTGTCCGTGGAGAAGGGAACCCGCATAGATCTGCAGTTGAGGGATCCCGGGCTGTGTCATATAGAGGTCAAGAACGTGACTCTGGTGCGCCGGGGAGTTGCAGCCTTTCCGGATGCTGTTACGGCAAGAGGGCTAAAGCACGTGCAATTCATGCAACATGCAAAAGCGCGTGGTGACCGTACCGTACTTGTGTTCACGGTACAGCGTAGTGACGGAGAGATCTTTTCTCCTGCATGGGACATAGATCCCGACTATTCACGGGCACTGATGGATGCATACGGACAGGGAGTGGAGATCATTCCATTATCGTTTTCTGTGACGCCGCAGGGTGTCCGTTACGATGGAGTGCTTCCATTCGAACTGAATCCCTGAAAATGTGTATATTTAATGCGAAAAGGGGTTGGCAGTCATCCAGGTGCAACTGAGGTTCACACTGCTTGTCCAAATGAAATAGGCATGGCCCTTTACCGGGGGAGGATGCCCTACTATAATCATAAAGTAGCTTAATTTATTTTTAGACCTTGGTCTTGACTTAGCTTGGAGGCTATTATGCTTAACGAGATCAGTTGCGAGGTTCCGCAGTCTGACGTGGAATCCAGCCCAGCGCCGGAAACCACCACACTTCAATCACTGACTTACACCATTCCATCGAAGAAAAAGGAATCGTTCGGGGGTTCGATGCTCCAGAGATATTTTGCCCAAGTGGCCCATCATCCTGTTCTATCTCCGGAGGAGGAAGCCTTCCTAGGGCGGACCATGGTAGAGAAGCGTAAGGCTCTGTGGCGTGAGCTTCTTCGTCTGTCTGCAATCAGGACCATGGCAGGGGCAATCCTAGATGAAAGAGTTGGAGGCCGTCCTTTGTCCCTGGTAACACTCAGTGAAATGGAACGTAGCCGCCAGCGCAGTGAGGTGTTTCAGCATTATCTGGATAAGGCAGCGGAACGCATGGTGAAGGAGGACGTGGACGAGACCATACTGCAGCAGGCAGTGTCCATGGTTCGTGGCAGGATAAAGACTCGTGGTCCTCTGACGAGAGTCAGGGCTGCCGTAGAGCGTGAGTGGGAAGCTCTATCCGAGCTCAAGCGCAGATTCATTCAGGCCAATCTGCGGCTGGTCATATCCATTGCCAAGCATTATTCGAATGGATTCATGACGTTTCTGGATTTGATACAGGAAGGCAATTTGGGGCTCATCAAGGCTGTGGAGCGTTTCGATCCCGAGCGCGGTTACCGTTTTTCTACGTATGCGGCCTGGTGGATCAAGCATGCTGTGGGTAGGGCCATATCTGACAAGGGCCGTACCATCAGATTGCCGGTGCATCTTCTGGAGACGGCTCAAAAGCTGGCAAGGGTACGCAGAGAACTGGCAGAAGAGATGGGTAGGGAGCCTAGTATCAGGGAGCTGGCCCGCAGGATGGACATGACGGAACGCAAATTACGTCGTACCATGCTCTTCATCCAGGAACATACTATGTCACTCGATGCGCCTGTGGGACATGAGTCGGGTGCCAGGGCCGTTCATGAGATACTGGAGATGCCCGATGAACATGACTCCGTACAAGACACTCTGATATCCGAGGAGCTCAAGGATGCCTGCGTCAAGGCCATGGACGAGGTTCTGGATAACATGGAGCGCGACATTTTGGCCCGCAGGTTTGGTCTTGGCGACCGGAATACCGAAACACTGAGGGAAATTGGAGAATCCTACAGTTTGTCTAGGGAGCGCATCAGACAGATTCAAGCAGCAGCGCTCGTGAAGCTCCGTAATTACCTAGAGCGCAACCGCATGATATAGCCTTGTAGAAATAATCAATGATTTTAGTAAGTTATGTCTAAAGGGGACTAAAAAGAGGCCGTCCGCCTGGACCGATGGCGGGGCGTCCCGACCCCGATATAACAGGGGGGCTCTACGTATCCGCTCCTCCTTCCACGCTATGGTGATGCGCGGCATGGGCGGCAGCGGACAGCGGCAGATCCCGGGGTCAAGCTTGTAGGGGGGGCACGCGAGTCCGCCTGTCGAATCCCGCAGACAGCCAGAGGGGAATATAAGGGTGTTTCCCCGAAAATCAAGTTGAGCGAGTGCGGTAAGTGCAGGTGCGTCCTAAAATTTTTGAAATTTTTGTTTTGATGCTGGTAGGGGCTCGTATAGGTGACCAATATAGATGGAAAGTCCTGTTCTTAGAATAGACTATATAAAATACTGCTAAAAAAGTGCTTTTATTACAATAGGTTATAACAATCAATAACCGACTTGACTCACTGGCACGCATCTTGCAGAGAAGACCTCCATGACTGGACCGTAGGAGACACAGGGATCCGCCCGCTGGGAGTGTCGCGCGCGCATCTGGCGGGGGTGGTGGAAGATCCGCCGAAACTCACATAACACCTCACCCGCACCCGGGGTGAGAACGCGCGCTTTGCACATACTGCGGTGTTGCATGCCAGGCTTTCGGCCTTGCTCCGCGTTGGGCTGTCGGTTTGGCTGGCTTTGGCTGCCGGATTGGCTGGCTTTGGCTGGCTATGCTTGGTTTTGGGCTAGTCCCGCCAGGCTTTTGGCCTCGCTGGATTTGGCCTGCCAGGCTTCAGGTGGGACGCCGACACCGTGTGTGCAGGGCGACTGACG
>JALWFW010000256.1:0-11071 GCA_027013865.1 Polyangiaceae bacterium
TTGCGTTGGCTCGGAGATGTTTGTAAAAAACAGCCGCTGACAGGAGCCGGAGATTCGGGCGCGGACTCGGAGGTGCCAATCTCGCCGCTGACAGGAGCCGGAGATTCGGGCGCGGACTCGGAGGATGCGCCTGACCCGTCTGTCGCAGAGTCGGTGTCCTGGGCGGGTGGCGGCAGATCCGGTGCAGGCATCCCGTATACAGTGGCCCTGGAATCAGACTGCTGTTTTTCCTCTTCAGGTTCTGTCCCGGAGTCTTCCTCTGCAGGTGGAGCGGTAGGCGTCTGTGCCTGCTGCCCGGATGGCTCTTCTTGTGGCTGAGGTTCAGGAGGTGGGGCCTCTGTTTGCCCGGATGGTTCTTCCTGTGGCTGAGGCTCAGGAGGTGGCGTCTCCTCCCTGGGTTCGGGTTTTGGGGTCTCTTCCTTTTTTTCTTCTTTCTTCTTGCTACCAAAAAGACGATCCAGCCAGCCCACGTGTTACCTCCTGGAGGACGCTTCTGTCATGTAGACCTGAGTTATGCGCGTAACCTATCGAAAACAATGATGTTTTTGCAACTGCGCATAGCCTCGGGCCTTTTTGTCCTGCTGCTGGGCAATTGTATTGAATGGAGGCGTGGTTTGCAACAGGTCTTTTGCCTGAACCCGCAGTTGGCCGTGAATGGAGGTATGTCACAGGATTGGTGTGTCGCTCAGTTTGTATGTAGGAAAGACGAGACGTGTCTCATGACTTCCTCGTAACGGGATGGCAGGTGTAGTGCAGGGCATTTTCGTGGAGAACCTGAAGCCTTCTCGTATGCCTCTAAAACAGGATGTCCCAGTGACGGGGTGTATTCCCTGCCAGCGAGGCGCATGGCTCTGGTTATCTCCCCCACTATCACGGTACGGAATGCCTTTATCCGTGTGACAGTGTCCCGTGCAGCAGGTGTGTTTGCATCCTTGAGGAGCATGAGAAGTGCGGCGCTGGCCCTCTCTTGGGCAAGAGCCAGTGCCAGGTTGTGCCTTCCGATGGGCTGAGGAAAGTTACGGCGCAGTATCTCGAAGTATTGCGTGCATTCCTTGATTAAATCAGCCGTTCCCCTGCCTGCTACGGCCAGCAGGTGTGCTCTGATTATGCGTAGCACGGGCTGTCCAGAGGTAAAGGAGGAAGGAGGGGGAAGGGGCGGAGTGCTGCCGCGTTCTGAAAGAAGTCTGAGAAATGACAGTCTCAGGACCACTGGTGCGATATCCTGATGAGCTGCCAGGCGCGACTCGATTAGTCTCAAGGCCGGGATGTCCCAAGGCAGATTGCGTTTCAGTCTGGCTTTTAAGGCTGCCACGGCAGCCACGTGGACGAGCAGATCAGAGGAAGCCACGTTCTGCACGATGAGCCACAGAGATCGCGGATCGTCCATGAATGCCAGGGTCTCCAGGGCATCCCGTTTGGTTACTGTATCCTGGAACGTCGATAGCAGCACTTCCAGGGCCGGAATCGATGCCCTGGGCTGAGCCGGAATCGCGCAGGTCAGATGATCGATGATGCGAAGTCGTACACGCCTTCCGGCTTTGGAGAGTTCTCTTATGATGGATTCGCTGGTACCGAGATGCCTGAGAGCATTCGTGATCACAGAGAGGTTTCGGGTGCGCAGCCCGTGAACCAGAGCGAGTCTGGCGGCTTCCTTACGTATCTCCGGTGAGGCCTGGGGCCAGTCAGAGCCCAGCCATGCCTCTGGCCCTCCGAAGAGGACGGCATGGTCCACAGTGAGTCGTGCGGCTTTCTGTCTGGCCAGGGCGGCGGCTTTCGTGCCGGGCCACGTACGGGCGATGGCTGAAAGCTGCTGAGGTGAAGGAGATGGACCCAGTGCCCTGAGTCTGATCATGGCAAGGTTCTCTCGCACCGAGGCTGCCTGGGAGCAGTTCGGACATATTCGCAGGAACAGCACCATGTCCTTTTCCTGGTGTTTCTCGTGTATCCGTTTTGTCAGGAATGATATGTAATTCTCGAATACCTGCTTGGCCAAGGGAGAAGAGCCGTGAAGCCTCAGAAATGCCGTCATTACAGCGGGATCCTGTGATCCGAGGGCAGCCTGTGCGTCCAACTGTATGAGTTTTTCGTTCAGTCCGGCACTTCGGGAAGAGGGGAAATAGAGCAGGTATGACTCGATTGCAGAGGGCTCCGATGCGGAGGACGCCATCTGCAAGGCTCTGGCGCGTACCCTTGGAAGAGTGTCGTTAGAAGTAGAACGGCCTTTGGAAGCCGTACAGCCTGATGACACCAGCAGTCCGATGAGAAACAGAAAGCGGCCTGCCATGTCGTCAGTCGAGGGAGGAGAGAATGTCCCAGACCTCTTCCGGAGAGGTGGCTTCGGTAAGCTGCTCCCGGAGTCTGGTATTGTGCTGGAAGAGCTGCATTATCATACTCAGGGCCTTGAGATGAGCCTGAACCTGGTTCACAGGGGAAATCAGAGCAAAGAACACGTGGGTGGGTTTGTGATCGGGTGCGTCGAAGTCGATACCGTCCCTGGATACTGCCAGAGCACCGTATATGCGTCCCACCCTGTCAGTCTTGGCATGGGGTACGGCGATACCCTTGCCGATGGCTGTGGATGCCATGTCTTCGCGGGCTTTCAGTATGGAGAATACGTGCTCCCTATCCAGTTCCGGATAGGCTTCCTTCATCAAATCGCTGAGTCTGCTCAAGACCTCGTCCTTGCCAGAGGCCTCGAGGCCGACCATTATTGCCTTGGGAAGAAGATATTCCTTGAGTGACATGATGCCTTCCCCGTACCGGAGAGAACACGACACCGTAACGCAGAGCCGCTCTTGACCCTGGACGTCCGGTATTACCAGGCTCTCCAAGTGAGAGGGAAATTTAGATATTTGGAAGATGAGGTTCAAGGAAAAATCGCCACAGGGGTTAAAAAATGTGGACAACAGCGGTAGTGTATGCGCCTGTATGTACACACTGCGCACCTGATTCAAAAGATTCCGGTTCCTGGCCGGCGTTTCGGCAGCCCGGAGGTGAGATATGCACAGGATTCTGGTGGTGGAAGACGAACCCAACATAAGGATGGCCCTGAGGGTCGTGCTGGAGAGTGAGGGCTTCCTGGTGGATGAGTCTGCCGAGGGTTCCCGGGCCATGAAGATGCTGGAGGACGAGGACTACAGTCTCGTGATCCTGGATCTCAAGATGCCTGGTATGGATGGTATGGCCTTCCTGGATGCGACTGGAAGTCTTCAGTCCCGTCCACCAGTAGTGGTGATCAGCGGACAGGCCACGACTCATGAGGCCCTGGAGACCGTTCGCAGGGGAGCCTTCGATTTCCTGGAAAAGCCCATAGACCGGTCCAGACTGCTAGTCACCGTGAAAAATGCCATCGAGCATGCCCGTCTCATGCATCAGCGGGACGATTTGGCGCGCCGCCTCGGCCTGGAGTACGAGATGGTGGGGACTTCTCCGTCCATGGTGGAGGTTTACCGCCAGATAGAACGCATCGCTCCCACCCGGGGAAGGGTCCTGATACTGGGCGAGTCAGGTACGGGCAAGGAACTGGTGGCCAGGGCCATACACCGCCATTCTCCAGTGTCCCGTGGGCCATTCGTCAAGGTCAACTGCGCGGCGATTCCGCCTGAACTCATAGAGAGCGAACTGTTCGGTCATGAGAAAGGGGCCTTCACCGGTGCCGTACACAGACGGAGGGGCATGTTCGAGCTGGCCCACTCCGGCACCATATTCCTGGACGAGGTGGGGGACATGAGTCTCATGGTGCAGGCCAAGCTACTCAGGGTGCTTCAGACAGGGGAGTTCACACGTGTGGGGGGTGAGAAGACCGTGAAGGTGGATGTGAGGGTCATCGCAGCCACGAACAAGGATCTTGAAGCCATGGTGCGTGAGGGAACCTTCCGGGAGGACCTATACTTCCGGCTTTCGGTACTCCAGATTCGGGTACCTCCACTCCGGGATAGACGGGAGGACATTCCGGTGCTGGTGGATGCATTCGTGGACGAGTTCTGCAGGGAATACGGGCTTCGGCCCAAGGAGGTGGAACCCAAAGTCATGGACGTGCTTCAGTCGTATTCATGGCCTGGCAATGTACGTGAGCTCAAAAACCTCGTGGAGAGGATGGTCATACTGTCGGATGAGCACATAACCCTGCGTCATCTCCCTCCGGGATTCTCCTCACAGCCGGTTTCGCCATCGGATTTGTCGTCTTATTCCCATATGACTCTGAGGGAATTCAGGCAGGAGATGGAGCGCAGATTCATCGTCATGAAGCTCGATGAGAACGAGTGGAACATCACCAGGACAGCGGAACAGTTGGGGATGGAGCGCACCAACCTGCACAAGAAAATCAAGGCCCTCGGTCTGGAGAGATCCAAAAAAGATTAATAAAATCAAATGGTTACGCTTATTTTTATGCTTCTGATATCGCAGCCGGTCATGCCTTTGGCCAACAGGGCGTGGTATGACAAAAAACCTGATTACACATTCAGTCAAATATTCTCCGAGGCATGGAGTGCTTTTGAACAAGGCCGGGATGGCAGGGCGATAACGCTTCTCAAGCTGGCCGGCAGAAGGTGGCCGCGTCATCCTCTGGCTCCCTTTGCGCTGTATATGGAGGCAAAGCTTTATATGTGGCGTGGCGATGGTGTGGCCGCTGCCGGCTCTATGCGCAGATTCCTGGCTCTTTATCCGGGTGACCCCAATGCTCCCGAGGTCAGGAGATGGCTTTTTATGCTGGACAGTGCCCTTGGCGGATACGGTCCGGATGTAGTGCGCACGTTCCTAAGGCTCTACGATGAGGCAGAGCGGGTGGTTCCATGCCGCAGAGTGCTCGACTTCATTGGCAGGTTTCCAGGTTTTCCGGGGAATGGCATGCTGGCCCGACTCTCATATCACTGCATCCTTGCTGGAAAGGATGCAGATCGGCTGTCAGGGTATCTGCCTGGTGACGTGATTCGCCCCGTTGTCGCCCAGATATACAGAGATGGACATGTCGTGCGTGCCCTCAAGGTCTCGCGTGGTGTGGTGAGGTTGCTCATCGTCACGGATATCCTGCTGCGTCTCGCATTTTGGCTCCTTGTCGTGCTGGGGAGCTTTGTGGCATGGCGCAGGCCTGAAAAGTGGCATTCAGGGGTTTGTAACGGGATTCTCCGTTGGACCGGGCAGGGTGACTTGCGGTCAGGGCAGGATGACGGCTTTGGGAGCCGGGTGCTGTACTGCATTCGAATCCTGGCACTACTGGCGGGCTCGTGGGCACTGGTGGCCTGGGATTCGAGGAGCTTCGGCCTTGCCTATGCCATAACGCTGTGGACCGTCAGACCATCGGTCTCCTGGACGATGCTGGGGGCATTGCTGGCCCTTGCCAGATACGCTGTCTTGATGATGCTCTAACGCCGTGTACGGGAATCGGGCCCGGACTCCATGAGCCTTTTGATGCGTGCCGGGTCCTTCACCATATATATGGTACGGAAGCGACTCATGCGGGCCATGCCCACGGAACCCTTCACTGGAGTAAGGTATTTGCGCAGGGTGTATACCACCTCTCCCTCTGTCTTGGCATCGCTGTAGTGTATTGCCAGGGTCGCTGCATCCAGGAGTGTTTCTGAGGGTAGATCCCCGCCGTGCATGACAAGCACGTGAGAACCTGTGTAATCCCGGGCATGGAACCAGTGATGTGAGCCCTTAGCGTGGCGAAATGTGAGCTCGTGGTTCTCCTGTGCGTTGCGCCCCACGTATATGGAGATGCCGTCAGCAGATACGAAGTGTCTTCCTGGTATGCGCACCGCGGATTTTTTCTTCTTTGCAGCACGGCTCCCTAAAGACTGTCTGCCCGGTTCTCGTCTTGAGGCATCATGGGTTACGATATCGGTAAAATCGTTCAGAGTCAGTGAATCCAGCTCTTCTTGCAGATGTGCCAGCTCCTGTTTGAGTTCCCTGATGCGCTGTTCGGTACGTTTGAGTCCTCTTTTGGCACGGCTGGCCCTGCCGTATGCCCACTGAGCCCCGTCATAGGGTGTGCGGGCTCCTGGAGGCAGTTGCAGCAGTAATGGGGTTTTACCGTCAGGAGCCGGATCCACCATCATGGATCGCTGCCCTGGTGCCCACTGATGTGCCGTGGTAAGGAAGAGATCCCCCATACGTTTCATGCTCAGGTCCTGCTCGAAGCGTTTGCGGTCTTCGTGGACTGCAGCCATCGATCTACGTATGCGTCTGATGCGCCTGGTCAACTCCCGCCTTCTGGAGCGCATCCGTTCCATGGCTCTGGCTCTGAGGATGGCCTTTTGGTACAGGGTAAATACTTCCGGTCCGGTGAACACGGCCCGTTCGGTTTTCATGGGGGATTGCGGAGGCAGGACGTAATGTTCTCCTGGTTTCAGTAATCTGGTGGTAGAACTGGATCTGCGCCAGGTGATCCGGATCACGTCGCTGGGGTCCAGGAGCAGTATGTTTCCGTGTCTTCCGGTGAGTTCTAAGATTAGGGCATCACCCGTGGACAGTTCGAGTCTCAGGATCCGGTCACCTTCCCTGGGCATGATCATCTTTTTTATGACCGCACCAGAGATTCGTTTGCGCAGATACATGACGAAGGCTGAGGGCCTGGGCAGGGCGTCGAGTTTGTGCCCGGTGGCGATGTGGGTCAATCCCGCTTCTATGTGAATGTAGACGTCTTCCCGCGACGTATACAAAAATATGCCACCCGTGACGGCCTCCTGTATCTTGCGTATTTTGGAACCCTCTAGGAGGCTGCGGTAGTCCTCCACGAATGCACGGATTTCCGCTCCGTTCATATCCCTGATTTGCTCTTGCCCAGGCATGGTGGGCGTAGCAGGATTCGAACCTGCGGCCTTCGGCTCCGGAGGCCGACGCTCTATCCAACTGAGCTATACGCCCTTTGGGTGATGGCATTATGGACGTAAGAAATCCGTTGTCAAGATCACTTGTGAAGTCTACAAAATCCGTGACAGTGGTTTCGGAAGTGTGTCGATACCTATGGTGTTTACTGTATTTCTGATCCCTGTATAATGGATGTTTGGTTTGACGGTTTCCCTAGTATTTGGTAATAAGCTGATCCATGAGGAGATTTGTGCGATGAGAGGAGATAGAGGAAGAGGTCCTGTTCTCTTGACTTCCGGTATATCAGTAATGGCTTTTCTGCTTGTTTTTTCCATGCCAGTGATGGCTCAGCAGGCAAAAGACGGTAACAATGAAGGGGGATCGGCTCAGGTTGCTCCTGCACAGGCACAGCCGTCTGACGGTAAGAATGTGTCTGCAGGTGACAAGGCGGTTCCTGATGCTGCCTCTACTGCTTCAGGCACGCCTTCGGCCGATGCTACGGCTCCTGCTCCGGCTCCAAAGAAAGTCCAGGAGCAGACAGCCATGGCTCCTGTGGTCAAGGGCCGTCCACAGCGTCCTTCAGGGCCACAGGAATCCTCCTCCACGGAACTGAAACTCAGGCAGTTGGCCACGTTGGTGGAAGATCTGAAAAACCGTGTCACCGCCATCCGGTACAAGCTCAACCTCATGAAGGAAGTCCTGGTAGAGGAACAAAGCGCAGTTGGTGGCGCCAAGGTGGTCATCAAACATGTCAACAAGATGGGTGGTTCCTTCAAGCTGGTCAGGCTGCGCTACTTTCTCAACGGACAGCTCCTGCAGTCTTATAATGCGGCCAACTCCAAGGATGAGGCCACCTTGTCCAAGCGCACGATTTCCATTCCCGTGGGTCTTGTATCCCCTGGAAACATGAAGATAAAGGTTTTCATCACCTATCAGGGTAACGGCTACGGTATTTTCAAATATGTACGTAACTGGACCTGGGAGGTGAGCTCCGAATACACCTTTGCAGTCGATGCTGGCAAGGCTTACACCATCGAGGTGATTGGTTACGAGAAGGGCAACTTCAATACTCCTCTCAAGGATCGTCCTGCCATAAAGTTCAAGGTCAAGACGCAGCCCCTGGTGACGACTGCGAAATCCGGGACCAAATCCGGGACGAAGAGCAAAGAAAAGAAGAGCACCAAGAGCGGAAAATAATTCTTCCCGGGAGGATGTGAACAATGAAAAGGGTGCTCCTGATAGGCTTTGCTTTGGTGTGTTTCTGGACCTGGAACGCTTCAGGTGCTGGTGCTGCACCTCCTGTTAATTACACGTCGATACAGTCGGCCATTCAGGTCATGGAAGGCAGCGTATCCAGGATAGAGGGGGTGCTTAGACATTCCGAGACTGCATTCTCCAAGAAGGATGGCCTCCTCAAGAAGTTTCTCAATGGTGTGTATCTCCTCAAGCACAAGAGACCTCTGGATGCCGCAGGCCTCTTTTTGTCTATAGTACAAGCCTCTCCGTCTACACGGGAGGGCAAGGAGGCTCTCTTCTATCTCGCAGAGGCACTGTACCAAAGCCGTAATTACCTCATGGCAACGGAATACTATACAAAGGCGGTCCTCCAGGGGTGGTCCCGCAGACAGAGGAGTATAGCCGTCAGGCGACTCATAGAGATATCAATAAAGACACATAATTACGAGTCAATCGCAAAAGTGCTCAAACTGTTGGACAAGGTCCCTGAGCTTGCCAAGACTGAAGAAGTCCTCTATGCCCGTGGCAAGTGGGCTTACTTCCTGGGCGAAGAGGAGATGCGTAAGCCTGCAGCCCGCAGAAACATCGCTTTTGCCATGCAGAGCTTTCGCGATGCCCTGGGATTCTTCAAGAAGATAGACGTGAGGAAGGAAAAGGGGAAGAACGTCTACCCCGTACTGTATCCCCAGGCTGTATATTACAGGGCAGTATGTCACATAAGGCTCGGAGAATACGAGTATGCTGCAGACGAGTTCACCCGCATCGTTCTCGACAAGGATCTCTTCAAGATCTACAAGGATCTCGAAAAGCTGGTAAAGAAAAGAGGACTGTTTCTTCCCCGCAGTGACGAAGAGCGTGAGGTGGTCATCCTGGCCCGTCTGTCTCTGGCCCGACTTTTTGTGGAGCTTGGATATGTGGGGGAAGCCGTCAAGTGGTACAGGGCCATTCCTCAGGATTCTGCACATTATGAGGTGGCTCTTTACGAGCTTGCCTGGGTTTTCGTACAGGAGAATCAGGTAGAGCTTGCTTCTCAGGTACTCGGGCTCATGGCTGCCCGTAACCGCAACAGTGTGTATCTGCCCAAGGCGAGGCTTCTACTGGCTCATTTAAATGTTCGTCAGAAGAAGTGGACCAAGGCCGCAGAGCATTTTTCTGATACCAGACGCCGGTATTCGGCTGTTTATGACTCTCTTCGCAGGGTCATGGGCGATGGAATAAGTTACAGAATTCTTTTCCGTCAACTCAGGGAGAAGAAAGCCGGAGCAAAGGGTGCCAACAGAAGTGTAGTGGGTTACGATCTCCCTCCAGAGGTATATCCTCTCATTGCAAGGGACAGACTGCTCACCACTGCTAGAGCCGTAGTCGACGATCTAGACGAGGTAAACAAGGGGCTAAAAGAGGCGGAGGACTCCCTTCGTGTGGTCAAGGTCAGACTCTCGACGGGCAGCAAGGTGGGAATCTTCCCGGTATTGGGCGACCTCAGGCGTAAGACGTACCGCATGGAATCGGCACTGGCTACGCACAGGAATGCCCTGCTGGCACGTTTCTCATCGGTTTTTGTCAGTTATCTCCCACCTGATGCCGCAAAGAGCTTCAAGGCCCTCGAGAAGGAACGAGCCAGGCTCGAGAAGGCCCTGAGCCAGCTTCCGAGAAGTACGGACACTGCAAAGTCTCGGCAGAAAAAGATAAAAAGCACCTACAAAGCTCTGCAGATGCAGGTGGACAGTCTGAAGTCCGATGTGCGTCTTTACCGCAATTTCCTAACAGGGCTGCTGGATTATCTCAACAACCGTATGAAGCCCGAAAGGCGTGCAAGGATGAAGCCCCTCGTGCTTCCGCAGCTAAGGGCTCTCATGGAAGAGATAGATACACTCTCAGAGTCACTCGATGAACTACACGGCAAACTGGAGGATGCTTCCATCGCCGTTGGTGGTCAGGACGACTCGATTCTTACCCGGGAACTGAACTTACAAGAGAAATATCTCGATTTGCTCAAGAAGGAGCTAGAGGTGATTGCCCAGGCCAAAGGGCGTGTTTCTGCTTCTCAGGCCGTGGAATTCGATAGACTGTACACTACTCTTTCAAGCATCGCCTCCCTAATGACGAAGTTCCTGGCAGTGGACAGGCGCATTTATGACATTGCTGTAGCGAAACTTCAGGAAATAAGAAGTGAGATAAAGGTTGAAGAGATCAAAATCAGGGACTACAGGGCGGAATACAAAAAATATTTCAAGAAATCCGATGAGATAGCCCAGGTGGTGACGGATGAAACCTTTAGCAATGTCAGCCGCCAGTTCCATCAGGTAGTAGTTGATGCGGATCTTGGTATCGTGGATATAATGTGGACCAGGAATTCCCTGGTAAAGGGTAAATTGGCAGGCATAGAAAAGCGTTTCAGTGAAAAGGATGAAGAGGTCAAGACCAGGGCAGAATACATACTGGAGATAGACGATGCTCTGGATACCAGTGTTGCAGATCCCTTCGTTCCCAAAAAGAGCAAGGCCAAATCTTCGGACAAAAAACAGGGCAAACAGTCCGGGCAGCCCGAAAAGGGCAGCAGGAATAAAAAGCAGTCACGCAAGACACACGGCAAAAAGCGGCATGGCAGACGTGGCAGGTGATGATGACAGGGCATACAGGTATTGCCTGGACCGCTATTGCAAGGAGGTATGAGCCATGAACCTCGGGATACTCGGGGCATTAGTTATGGTTCTTCTGGGCGCACCCACTCAGGGTGCCGGTTCTTCCTCCATGGAAGAGCTCAAGCAGGATTTCAAACAGTATAGGGCAGGAATAGAAGACTTCCGGTTTACGGTGAAATATCTCCTGACCCGTTTCAAGGACAACAAGATCAAGCATGTCAGGTACGAAAAGGATCTGCAGACCCGTTCACTGCAGGCCAGGGATCTCAAGGTCAAGCTGGAACTCATCAAAACCATGGAGGCCAAACTGAAGCAGTATTCCGGCAAGAATTCGGATCCTTTCTGGACGCCAGAACTTTTGTGGCGTCTGGGGCTTTTGTATT
>JALWFW010000256.1:11081-27624 GCA_027013865.1 Polyangiaceae bacterium
TATGACTTGAGTGATGCTCTGCTGATCAATCCGGATTTGCTCTCCAGTCAGGAAATGGCGAAGACCGGTGTGGTTCCTGCCAAAGTCGATGCTGATTACTACAAAAACCAGACAGTAAAGTATCTTCGCAGAATCATTGAGGAATTTCCTAATTTCAGAAATATACTGGTGGTCAAGTATATGCTTATACGTCTTGACATAGACCCAGCATTTTCTGCACGGGTGGCTCTTTCTCTGGTTTGTCACAACATGGGGTACAACCCGTTCAAGGATTCTCTGGAGGATTTTCTCAAGTCTCGTATGGCCGTTGCCCTGCCCGGAGATACATTTCAGCGCTATTACAAGATAATGTCTGATGAAAATGCAGGGATAGACAGTGGCGGACTTTTTTATCTGTTCAATGCCAAGAATATAGAGAAAGGCATAAACGTGGATCCGTTCGAAGGGTGCCAGCCACCTTCGGGATCTTCCGAATATATTGCATGGGGCTGGTATACTCTTGGACGTTTCTTGGCGAATTACGAGGAGAATACGTCGGTAAAATCCATAAAGTTCTATAGCCTTCCCAGTTCTGACAACAATTCGGACAAGCAGCAGTACGTCACTCTGTTCAATTGGGATCTCACCAACTGGACCTCCCTGGCAGCATATCGCAGAATTATCAGTTCGCAGTATGGCCATTTCGAGATGAAGCCCTATGTATTTTACTTCCTGGGAATGCTTCTGGACAGGGCCAGGGCACCAACGGACCTTACTTTCCATTATTTCATCAGGGCCATAGAGGCAGCATCCGCAGAGAAGAAGGGGGCTGCTGCTCGCAAGATCATCCCCATGGCCGTCATGTATACGGTGGCTATTTTGTTCGACTCCCAGGGACCCTGGAACTTCATATATCACGTCAAATGCAATGCCGACAGAGAAGAATTCGATAATCATTATGCTGCTCAGTGCATAATGAAGCGAATCATGACGGCTTATGCTTCTGAGATGAAGAAACCTTTTACCAAAGACGTATTCAATGGGCTGGCTAGTGTATTTTTCGAACATCCCAACAGATATCGTGACTTCATAGTGGCTTATGATCTGTATAAATTCATTTTCCTCAATAAACAGATGGAAGGTGGATGGCGTTATTATCGTGAGAAACCAACGGTATTTTATAATCTCATAGGCGTTATTGACAGTCGTATAGTAAAACTCGATGAAATGATTCGGGAAGAAACGGATGCAAAACTCAAGGAGAAGTATCGCAAGGAGAAAGATCAGTTATTCAAGGAAAAAGAGAAACTATACGTTATAGCTTTGAATGATATTTTTTCCGACAGTGAAGTAAACGGTTTCTTGTCCAACAAGAATCTTTCCCCGAAAGAACGGCAGGAACTGGCAAACAACATCAATGAATTCCGGAATGAAGCTGTAAAGGGTGTGGCCAAGACCCTCAGTGAAAAGGCTGCATCTCTTCTGTCTGATTATAAAGCAGCCAAAAAACCCGCCCGTAAGGAAAGGTTACGCGAAAAGGCTCTGAAGGCTTACGAGGCCCTGCTTAAGTACTACATGAAGGTACGCGAAGAATTCAAAGGATCGTCGCTTGAGTATGAGTCCATGTGGGGGATCGTGCAGGTATATGGCGCACTCATGGATCTGTCCAAAGACAGTAAGGAAAAGATGGCATATGTCAGGCAAGCCATAGACCTTTCCCGTGAGGTGCGTGATTCCCAGCTTTCGGACGGTTACCGTAAGGATGCTGCTTATCACATCATAGGTCTTTATGTTAATAAGATGGATCTTCAGAAAAAAATTCCTAACTACCCATGGCGCACAGAGAAGGGAGAACTGGTGGAATATGAGCCTCAGTCTCGCCCCGTACCGCCCGAGTACCAGGAATTTTTGCAGGATGTCACCATCTTTATGGAGTTGTTCCCCAAGGATGAGCTGGTATATAAACTTGAATCAATAAAATTGAATATTCTGTTTGGTTTTGGTCATATTACAGAAGGTAGGCGCCTAGCCTGGAAGCTCTTTGAAAAATACTGTGGTTCGGATAAAGCCACGAAACTGGCGGGACTCTTATTTGAATCTTACAGATATCAGAAACCTCCAAAGGAGAAGCAGGAGATCTTTTTCAAAGAGCGTGAGGATGCCTTCAAGAAGATAGAGAAATCCAAGTGTGCATCAGGGGACGAAGAGTACAGAAAACTCGTGCTTGGCATAGGCGTTATGAAGCTCAATGACGTTCTCAAACGTGCCAATGAAACTTATGCCAAGGCTTCCAAGAAGGAAGACCCCAAGGAATGGCGCAAGGTGGTTCTCCTTTATTCTCGTGTTATAGAGATGATTAGGGCACGCAAGGACTGGGGAGAGCGTCAGAGTGAGATGGACGCCAACATATTCACGAGTTATTGGCGTATGTATGAGGCAAAGGACGCATTGGGAGACTATAAAGACGCCTTTGATATACTTTATAACCGTATATATAAAGATAAAAAGATGTTTTCATATGCAGATAAGCAAGGTTATAAGGAGTATACGATTTATAATCTTGCTGTGGCAGCAGAGAACTTCTTCAAGGATGAACTCGCAGAAGAAATGTGGGTGGAGCTCACGAGACAGGGCAGGTGGCGTGTCCGCAGTGACAGCGGTAAGATAAAAGTCAAGAGATACAGTTCCTATCGGTACGAGGCAGCAGAAAAACTTTTCACACTGCATTACAGCCGCAAGGATATATCCAGAACTCTCAAGGATATCGCTAATCTGCTCACCATGTTCTCCGATGCCAGACCCATCATGTTCCGTACGGTTTCCATCCCGGAGAATCCATCGGATTATGATACGGCTATGGCAAAGGCTCTTGGGGTTCCGGTCTCAAGGGTTAACCGTTATAAGGCCACATACCTCAGAAGTGCCGACGGTAAAGATGTGTACAGCGTAACAGATAAGCTATATTACTATCGCAGGATCAAACTGGACATTTTCATCGAACAGGCATTCCGCAAGCGTTCTACTCCGGATACGGTCCGCAGGGCCGTAAGAGAGTTGGACTCTTTCGTCGAATTCCTCAGGGGACGTGTTCCGGATTCGAAACTCTACAATAAGGAACACCTGGTGCTATGGCAGACAAGGCTGGATCTGCTTTACACCAAAGCCAAACTGGTGGAAAGACTCCGCCGTCTCTATGTCCGTCACAAAAGGTGGGACAAAGCCGACAGAGCCAAGAGAGAATACCTGGATCTGCTCGAACAGTATAGAACCATGTTTGGAGATGGACTCAAAGCCGGGCTCAATCCTGAAAAGAGATGGGTATATTATGGAGAAACGGCTGTAAGGTTTGCCAGTAAGTTCCTCAAGGAACTCAAGTCCCCCTTCAAGTCCAACAGATACAAGGTATTCGACTATCTGGCACAATTCGAGCGTGACTACCGGGAACTTCTGGAATTCCTGACGGAAGGCCAGAAGAATGCCGGCCAGAAAATCAAGGAAATGAATGAGAATGTGGTCAAGATGTCGGAGGAATACAAGAAGAAGTATCAGGAATACTATAAAGAACTTATTGATTTTTATAAGGTAACCATGACTCTCAAGCAGATGGTTGCTCAGATAAGACAGAATCCAGCTCTTCAGAAAAATAAACAGTTTATGGCGCAATTGGTTCAATACAATAAAAAATATGGAGAATATAATAAGAAGTATCCAAAATTCATTACACTATTCAGTACTACATATTCAAATCTGGTTAAGCAGAAGGTTCCTCCACGTCAGGCACTAGAATCCGCTATTGGTCAGGCCGCCAAGCAGACAGTCGAGAACCTCAGCGACATGAAGAAACTCAAGAAACAGATAGATGATTCAGTCAAAAAAATACAGAGACTCAGTGAGAAGACCAGCAAAAACCTTACCGGCCAGGTGCTGGATTTTTACAAGAAATACGACAAGCTCGCACGTAAGGCGTTGGATGAGCTCAGGGGTATGCCCGATGAACTGAAGAACATAGTGAAGGATCCCAAGGCCATCAAAAGCATCAAGAAGCAGATAGAGGACGGTGTTGCAAAACAGAAGAAGACTCTTGACGGACTGGATCTATCCAATCCCGGTGCCTTGACCGTGAACGGGGCCACCTTCTACAGTGTATTTCTTTATGCATCGAGAATGTCGGTTCTGTATAAATCCTCATGGCTCATGGGTTCCATACAGGGTAGCGTTCTTGGTCTCAAGAAACTTGCCGGTCAGTTCGTCTACAAATTCCTCAAGGGAGAAGTGCGCAGGCTGGTTGCCAGGGTCCGGGCCAACATACTGGCCATAGCCATGGAGATTTTCTCCAGAGGACTCGACGCTTATTCGAAGGCTCCGTTCCCGAAGAAGTATTTTGAGCAGTTGTGGAAGAATCCGGTGCCGGTTATTGCCCTGGATGACAGGGACGAGATTCCAGAGAAGTACATGACCACCGATCAGAATGGAAATCCTGTGCCCAAAAAGGTCAAGGGTGAGGACTGGTGGAAGGATGAGGAAGTCTATGATGCCAAGGGTTACGATGAGCCTTCCTTTGAAAACTACCTGGACTACGAGCGTAAACGTTTCTATCTGGCAGATTACGAGGTTAGTGGCAAAACGCTCAAGGTCACACCTTACGACGCCCTCAACCGACTGTATATTGAGTTGGGTACAGAGTTGTATAAACTCGTAAGGGAAGAAGGGGTTTGGTCCCAGGCAGTAGAATCAGCACTTCAGGAATTTGCCAAACGCTATTCAGGCTACAAGGCACCTGCACCTGATCCTGTGACCCTTAAAGTTGGAGCAGAAGGAGGGATCTGATTCATGCGCGGCATGCTAGGTAAAAACCCTTTGATTTCAGTCGGTTACAGATATTTTGGCGTGTTGTTCCTGATGGCCGTGCTGCTTTCTTCGGGGTGTTCCAAGAAAAAGAAGGAAACTACGCCCAAAAATGCGCCTGCACAGAAAAAAGATTCTAAGCAACCAGAAGGCTCTTCCCCTCAAGCCCAGGAGACCTCAGTTGAATCTGAAGGCAATACGGCACCAAAGGAGGATATGACATCTTCTGAGCAAAAGAAGTCCGGACAGCATGAGGAGACGAATGCCTCCAGCGTCCAGAAGAAGGGCAAATCCCCGGCGAAAAAGCAGCAGACCGAGATGGACAGGGCCAGGGCTGCCCTGAGGCAGGGGAAATATGAAGAGGTGGAGCGTATAACCAGGGCACTTCTGGAGCGTGAATACAAGAATTATGATGCCATGCTACTGCTGGCGGAAGCTTATATATCCTGGGGGCGTCCAGGTATGGCCAGGAAAGTTCTTGATCATATCGCCATCATAAAAAAGAAGAACAAGGAGAAGCTCTCAGGGCGCTGGTATTATCTGAACGGCCGTTACCTCCTTTATATGGCCCGGAGAAATGAGGTTCAGGGGTTGGTAGTTGAGGCCATAACCTGGAGATCCAATGCCATAAAGGCATTTTCCAATCCTTTGTGTAGAGATCTCCCTGAGGCTCTGTTCTATCTCGGAATGCTTCAGATTGAGAACAGAGAGTTTGCCAAGGGAGAGAAGTCTCTTTCTAGGGCACTGGCGCTGGCAAAGGCCAAGGGTCTGCCTCTGGCGGAAGATCCCCGCATTCATTTTAATCTCGGAGTTGCTAAATATCAGTTGAAACAGTGGAAAGCTGCTCATGACGAGTGGCTTATCGCTCTGAATCTCAAAAAACGTAAGTGTCCCGAATGCCATTACAATCTCGCACTTTTGTGCTCTTTGGATGTCGTTACACCACAAGCTCTCGGAATGGGGGCAGATCTCAAACGTAAGGCCGCATGTCTGAAAGAGCATGCCACTGCATATCTGCGTTATCTTGACAGGACCCGAAGCAGGGACAATAAGGCCCGGCAGATCGTCAAATCATGGCTCAGCAAGGCGAGAAGCATGTCCAATGGAGGCAAGAAATGAAGCGTATCATGATAATGATGGCTGCAACCGTGTTGATGATGTCCATGTCTGTCCAAGTTATGGCCGCCCCTCAGTCCCAGGAGAATGAAGACTACCTGCGTAATCAAATAAAGGTAACGAAGGTCTGGACGCCACCAAAGCCTGAGTTCGATGTGCTGTCTTATCTCACGGTAGAGGGAATGTGGCGCTGGGACGACAAGAATCCGCGTTTTTATTCCAGTTTTGTTGATAAAATAGTGAAGTCCCTAGAGGAAGGCCCCTTCTGAGCACATGCTTTTTTTGCTTCATTTTTCCGAAGGATTGGGTATAAGTGATGTTCCAGCGGGGCCATAGAGACAGCGCGGAATATCGCGGTTGTCTAAAACCCTATGGTGATAGAACTGATGAGGAATAGAGACCTTAACAATAACCGACCATCGAACGTATACGGAGGAGAAAGATGAGCGGAGTAGCCAAGGCATTTGTCGAAGGTGGAGAGTTCATGTATGTGATCCTGTTTGCTGCCGCATTTGGTATAGCAATCATGATCGAGCGTTTCTTTGCGCTGCTGTTCAAGTACAACATCAATGCAGAGAGCCTTGTAACCCAGATCATGCAGATGATCGGCGGCAATGATATCGACAGCGCTATCAAAGTTTGCGAGCACACCATGCCCGCAGCTCTTCCGAGAGTTCTGAAGGCCGGTCTTGCAAAGTACAAAGAGGGTCCCGAGGCCGTGTCTGCTGCTATCGAGGAAGCAAAACTCGAGGTCATTCCTGAGATTACCAAGCGTACCAACTCACTGCAGGGTGTTGCAAACATCGCTACGCTGTGCGGTCTTCTCGGAACCATTCTTGGTATGATCGAGGCATTCGACGCTCTTGGTACCGCAAGCCCTGAGAACCGTTCAGCCGTTCTTTCACACGGTATCGCCGTTGCTATGAACACTACGGCATTCGGACTGATCGTCGCCGTCCCGACTCTGACGGCACATCTGCTGCTCATAGGTTTCACCAAGAAGATTCTTGATGATATCGAGCTGTACTCCACAAAGCTGGACAATCTCCTTTCAAGGCGTCTGCGTCAGCAGTAAGCAGTGAAAGGAATCTGTGTTGCCAGGTGCTTTTCATGTGACATATGAAGGCGAATGTCCTCTTGTCGTAAGATGGCAAACTTTCACTATGAACGTTTATCGTCGATGCGAAAGATGACATACCTGTCTTATATGACTCATGGAGGTACCTGGCATTTTGGAGATGACGTCCTGACAAGGGTCAGATCCGAGTAAAACGTCCTGATCCTAATTATGGAGACTGGCCGGAAGGAGACGAGCCGATGGCCAAGAAACGTGCTGCCAAGTTTGAAGTCGAAATAGAAGACATCAACTTGATGCCTATCATGAATCTGATTACCCTCCTCATTCCCTTCCTGCTGCTTAGTGCACAGTTCATCCAAATCGGTGTCATTTTGGTGGATTGGCAGAGCAGGGCGCGTGCCAGAACGCAGAAGAAAGAGGATGAGAACAAGCGCACTTTGGGTCTTACCATCAATATCACCTCAAAGGGGTATGACATAACCACGAAGGAAAAGGGGTCAGCCTGTCCATCCAAGACTGCCAACGGACAGCCTTGTATCCCTGTATCCATGAGCGGGGGCAACAAAATTTACAATAGGGTTGCCTTGCGTAAGTTCCTCTATGAGAAGTTCTGGAAGCCCAATAAGAGCAATAACTCACTGGAACCGGACAAGCTTGACAGGAATATCTATTCTGACTGGGGCAAGGTTACTATCAGACCAGAAAGTACTGTCCCCTATGAAGTGGTTATTCAAACTCTTGATGCAAGCCGGGAACTTCCGCCAGAAGCCAAGGGAGACGTTTCTGGTAATCTGGCGTGTGTATTTAAGAAACCCCAAGGACAGCAAGAGTGGCAGCTTACGGGTAACTGCATGTTCCCCTTTGCCCAGTTAGCCGCACATTGATGTAATGGAGGAAGAGCCATGGCCGATCGCATGACCAGCGAGGAAAAAGCACGGCTGGAACGTATAGAGGCTAAAAAGGCAGAGCGCCGCGAGGCTGCCAAGAAGTTCAGGAACGATCCCCTCAAGATCACCTCTCTCATGGACGCTCTGACCATCATTTTGATCTTCCTGCTCAAGAGCTACGGCTCGGATCCCATGCAGGTTCCCCAGAAGAAGAATGAGCTCATTTTGCCCAAGTCAGATTCAATGAGTAACATGGCGGAGTGTGTGGACATCCAGGTCTCACGCACTTCCATAGTGGTCAAGGGCAAAGCAGTATCCAAGGTCGTTGATGGCAAGAATGTACCTTCCGACGAGCTCAGTACTGACGGACATATCATCGTCAAATTGAAGGAACGTCTGGAGGAACTGAAGAAGAAGGCTGAGTCCGCTGCTTCCAGTGCCGGAAAGAAATTCGTTCCTGAAGCCTTTATAGCTGCAGATCAGAAGGTTCCGTGGAAATTGGTTGCCCAGGTGCTATATACGGCTAGTTACGTGAAGTACAAGAAATTCAGTTTTGCCATAGTCAAGACACGAGGTGGCTGACTTATCTGGCTGATGCTGTTTTTGTCCTTTACGCATCCAGAGGAGCGCGTATATATTTGGGGTAGATAAGGGACTTGAGGTCGTTGGATGTATATCCTTGTTCAGGGAGTTGAGTGATGGCCAAACGTAAACGTCACAAAATGGAATTCGAGATTGAAGATGTCAATCTTCTTCCCATCATGAACCTTATCACCCTTCTTATTCCCTTTCTCCTGTTGAGTGCCCAGTTCATTCAGATAGGAGTAATTCTCGTAGAGCCTCCTAGGATTTCCTCCGGTGGTTCCTCCGGTGGCCCCAATAATGCCAATCAGCCTGAAAAGAGGGAGCTCAATCTGACAGTGGTCGTTACCGGTGACGGATTTTCCGTCAATTACAAGCCTAATGGCACACCGGTCTCTCTGTGTCCGGAAAAAGGTAAACAGCCGTGTATAAAGGCCAAGATGGTCGGCGGAAAGAAAACCTATGACGGTCATGCCCTTCAAAAATTGCTGTTTGAAAGAGTATGGAAGCCTTTCATGAAGCGCAATTCCCTGGAGCCCGATAAAATGAAGTCCAACCTATTCAAGGATTGGGGGCGAGTAGCTATCCTGGCCAATGATGATATCCCCTACGAGGTGATAGTTAAGGTCTTGGATGCCACCAGAGAATTCCCTCCTGAAGCCAAGGGGGTAGTGTCCGGACGTCTGGCATGTGAGTTCAAGAAGCCTCTTGGAGAGGATGAATGGGTAATGAAGGGCAACTGTATGTTTCCTTTCGCACAGATCAGTAGCCAGTAAGCCTGCTGCCTACGGAGGATAAGCAATGTCTAATCGCATGGACAGCGAGGAAAAAGCCCGGCAGGAACGTATAGAGGCCAAGAAAGCAGAGCGCAGAGAGGCTTCCAAGAAATTCAGGAAGGATCCTCTCAAGATTACGTCCCTCATGGACGCCTTGACGATTATTCTCATATTCTTGCTCAAGAGTTACGGTTCTGATCCCATGGAAGTGCCTCAAAAGAAAAATGAGCTCATGCTTCCGAAATCTTCATCCGTCAGTAATATGTCCGAGTGTGTCGATATTCAGATTTCCCGTTCGGCCATAGTAGTCAAAGGGAAGCCCGTGGTGAAGGTGTTGGATGGAAAGACTCTTGAGTCAGGAGCCACTGAGTCGAGTAATCCCATGCTTATTACGAAACTCAAGGTTCAGTTGGATGACTGGCGTAAAAAGGCAGCAGAGGAGAAGAAGAAGGACGTGCAAAAGTATGAGGGTGAGGCTTTCATCGCTGCAGATGGTCAGATTCCCTTTAAGATAATTAAACAGGTCATATTCACTGCGGGAATGGCACGATATACCCGTTTTACCTTTGCCGTGGTCAAGACCCGTGGAGGCTGAGGCCCTTCAGTGATTTAACTTTTTGGCATTATTTTGCCTGAAATGCCTTTTATTTCCAATGTCACAAATAAAATGGAGGGGGTCCTGAAGGAGAAGAACCTTCATGTATGGAAGGCTGATGGCTTGCCTTACCATATATTGAGGGATGCATCTTCTTCGTTTTGGTGGTTTGAGCCTGATGTTGAATCTGAGATTCTTTACACGGCTCCACGTAATGAGACGGAAGTCGCTCAAATCATAAGAATTGCCGGTCAATTGGGGGTTAAGGTGATAGTCAGGGGTGGAGGCAGTGGTTTGGGGGGGGTTCTGCCATATGAGTCGGATGTTCCGTATGTGATAATGGATCTCAAGGGTATTGATGGCCTCCTGAAGGAGAATGAGAAATGCTCTCTTGCCTCCTTTGGAGCGGGAACTTTGGGTATTGAGGCTGAGCGTATCATGGCCAGGCAACGCAGGACGCTCGGGAATCTGCCTATGTCTCTCGCGTTTTCCACACTAGGGGGCTGGGCGGCTACTGATGCAGCGGGTCATTTCTCAACCTACTACGGCCGTACATCAGATTTGCTTACATCTGTCAGACTTGTGGATGGCAGGGGTGATATCCATGAGTTTTCGCGTACGGACAGCGATTTTCATCTGATAGTGGGTTCAGAAGGAATACTAGGTGTGATAACGGCTGTGGAGCTGCTTACATTTCCACAGGAACGCTTCTGGTTCCGTGCCTTCAAGGTTCCTGATATGTACGAAGGACTTGAGGTTTTCAGGTATCTGACAGAGCTTTGTCCCGCTCCCGTTCTTTTGAGGCTGCATGATCCACTGGATAGTCTGGTTTCAGGTATTCTGGAAGGAATTAACCCGCCATCCTCCATGGTATCAGGACTATTGGCTGGCCTGTCTGGTTTCAGGAATACTCTCATGCCGCTCATGCTCAGTGGTGGTAAATTGCTTACTTCATGGGCCGAGAATATCCTGTCCGGAGATAATATTTCACCTGTCATACTGCTAGGCTATGTAGCAGATGAGATGCCGGCCGACACTATAGAGGATATTTTGAGGGATCATGGAGCTGTGTCACTGGGTCCGGCCCCGGTACTCCGATGGCTTGGGAGACGTCATGATATGGCTTCCGAGGTATCTGTTTATTCCTCTGCTGGCCTTATGATTGATACTGCCGAATTTTCTGTACCATGGAAGTTTATAAACCAGGTATATGAGGATATAAGGGATGTGCTTGCTTCCAGAGCATTGACACTGGTTCATATTTCTCATCCCGATATTTCAGGAGCGTCTGTTTACTTTACATTTGTGTTCAAGCCTTTCTCCAGGGAGGAATACGATCTTCTGTGGAGTGATATGGCGCAAACAGTCAGTCGGTATAGTGCTGCGATTTCTCATCATCATGGTATGGGCCGGCTAAAAGGAAGATTCATACATCTGGAGCATGGTCCGGGGGTCATACATATAAGAAATGCAAAAAGTAGGTTTGATCCTCTGAATATCATGAATCCTGGGGTGTTGCTGTGATAGAGAATTCGTTCCTGAAAGAACGATTTTTTGTGGAACTGGAAAGTATGATCTCCCCCAATTCCATAGAGGAGCACGAAGGGTATATACTGATACATCCCGGAACATCCTTTGAGATGGCCAGAATTTTATATGTGGCCAAAAAATATTCAGTTGATCTGTCCTTCCCATGGGGTAAGGCCCCCCTGAGGATCAGCCCTAATTCCATGAATTCGATTCTCAAGGTTGATAGAGACTCCATGACGGTTAGCGTTCAAAGTGGCATGAGATGGGAAGATCTGGAGCATATACTCAGAGAGGACGGTCTGACGGTTGGAATCATTCCACTTAGACGCATGACTATAATGGAATCACTGGTGACAGGAATGGAACCTCCGGGAATACCCCTGGATGGCAGATCCGGGCCTCTCATTGGTGTGGGATGGGCTTTGGAGGGTGAAGTGGTTCAGGCTCCCTTGGTACTGCAGCGATCAACGGGACCCCAGTGGTCTAGTGCCCTGTTAGGACGGGGACTAAACACCGCTGTCCCGGTGGAGGTTCGCCTTCGTATATGGAGACAGGCGGATGTAACGGCGGTATGTCATACGTATCCATCTGCACAGATGCCCGGACCGTTCATCAAACCTGGAAGTAGGCATGCCAGTATTACTTTGAGGCAGAGCGCCGGGGTATTTCAGGTCATCTGGCTGATGACTGGCAGGTGGGTGCATGATTCATTGCCGGAAAAATGCGACTGGAGTGAAAAAATATGGAGTCTTCCGGCCGTGGAACTAAGTTCAGGTAAGAGAATACTTCATAAGGATTTTTGGCAGGGAGATAACCGTGTAGGTATGTCCAGGATGTTCTGGAATGCTACCCCGAACTCTCTTTTCATTCCGGATGAAAATGAGGGCATAAATGAGTTTTTTTTACGTATGAATGCTCTCCATAGAGTTTTTTGATACAGGTAAGAACAAGGAGGAAAGAAAAAAATGAAAAAACTGATAGGAATCACATTATTGGCGGGCAGTATTACTTTTGCCGGATGCCTAGGAGCTCCCCCTTCCGGTCCTCCCACGACTCCACAGTCGGCTCCTGAAGCCTCAGAAGCGCCAGTGGCGGAGGATGAAGCAGCTGCTGAGCCAGAGTCAGCACCGGAAGAGGCAGAAGAAGGTGGAGAAGTGGAAGTCAGAGAGGTGCAGGACGATAATGATGGCGGTGAGGTTCATGCCACAGTGGTGGATGAAAATGGCCAGGTGGTGAATGCCCACATAAAAACCCGTAAACGCAGGAAGGCCAATGGAGAGGAAGAAGAGGAAGGGGAAGTTACCATAACCGGGGCTGATGGCCAGGTGATTCACTACAGTGTCAAGGGAAACAAGGCCCGTATGCAGGTAAACGATCCAGAGACAGGAGAAAGTGTAGAGGTCGAAGCAGAGGGCGAGTAAGCTTCTTGCACAGAGTCTAGTTTTCAGTGCGCCTGAGCCCAGGTGCGTCCGTATCCTGCTTCCACCCTGAGGGGTACAGACAGCTCTAGGACTCCTTCCATTATAGGGATGAGTTGTGAAGCTACGCTTTCCACCATATTTTCGGGTACCTCAAAGATCAGTTCATCGTGGACAGTCAGTATCATGGTGACCTGGGGGATATTCTTCTTCAGGTATTCATCTACCCTGAGCATCGCCAGCTTTATTATATCAGCAGCGCTGCCCTGAATAGGGGTATTGCGAGCAGTACGCTCTTCATGGGAGCCTTTGCGGGTGAGATGAATAGGACGCCGGCGTCCCAATATGGTTTCGGCATATCCTTTCTCCCGAACTTCGTCTATGATGCGGTTCATGTAGTCCTGTACGCCAGGATAGCGTTCAAAGTAACGGTTGATGTACTGGCGTGCTTCTTCCATGGGTATTCCCAGAGCTCTTTGCAGTCCAAATGGAGTCTGTCCATAAACGACTCCAAAGTTAACGGCTTTGGCAATACGCCGTTTTTCATCGTCGACCTCACCGAAGAGTTCCAGGGCAGTACGGGAATGCACATCTTCGCCAGATTGGAACGCCTCTATCAAATTTCTGTCTCCAGACAGGTGGGCCAGCACTCTGAGTTCTATCTGACTGTAGTCAAGGGACAGGAGCCGATAGCCAGGAGGTGCGATGAAGGCATCTCTTATGCGGCGTCCTATCTCTGTGCGTACAGGTATGTTCTGAAGGTTAGGATTTGAAGAAGAAAGACGGCCTGTCGCTGCTACAGCCTGATTGAATGTCGTATGAATGCGTCCGGTGATAGGGTTTACCAGTTTTGGGAGGGTATTGATGTAGCCGCTCTTGAGTTTTGACAGAGTGCGGTGTTCATGAACCAAGACAGCTGGCTCAAAACCCCTGTTTGCCAGGACTTCCAGAACATGTGCATCTGTGGATGGACCGGTTTTACCCCGTTTTATCACAGGAAGGCCCATGTCTTCGAAGAAGAATTTCGCCAACTGTTTGGGAGAGTTTAGATTTATGGGGCCTCCTGCGAGCTGGGTGATGTTATCTTCTATTTCATGCAGACGCTGCTGAATTTCCAATCCCAGTGAGTTTAGTTTTCTGAGATCCACGAGAACTCCTGCTAGTTCCATGCGTGCCAGGACGTCAGTCAGTGGAAGTTCTATGTCGTAGTAGAGCTTTTTGAGTTTTGGGTCGCTATTTATGCGGGTAAAGAGATGGTGCTCAAGTGCATGAAGGGCAGCGCCTTCGTGTCCGGCACATCTGAGGACAATCTCTTCCGGTAGTTCGCTGTGGCTCATCCTTTTTTTGCCTCTGCCCCGGATTTTGTGGCAGGACTCGAATTCAAGTCCAAGTTCCATATGAGCCAGTGAGCATATGGAATATGAAAGGCGGGAGGGATCCAGCAGGTAAGCTGCTATCATCGGGTCGAAAACTGTTCCATTGAGCTGTTTTCCTCTACGTCCAAGCAGGACGAGGGCCTCTTTGTGGTGATGTATCGTTTTATCTGAATCAGCAGACAGCAGTTCTTCCAGCACATCCAGAGAGTTCTGCTGGTCAGTCGTTACAGAGAATATACCGGAATTGGAGGCTACAGGAGCATACAGAGGTATGTCGTTGGAGCCACATACCATTATGCCGGCTATGTCGGTCTCGTGTAGCAGATCAGTATCTGGATATATAGCCACGGCTATGGGAGTACTGAGAGAATCCAGTTTGTCTCGGGTGACAGATGAAAGTTTTATGGCAGGCACTGGTGATATGGTAGGGGCAGGAGTATACCCCGATTCCTCTGTGTCGGTATCTTTGTCAGAGTTTAGCCAGCCGAGGTTTTCAAGTTCCCGGATGAGTTGCCTGAAGGATAGCGTCTCGAACAGTTTTCTGAGTCTGCTGCTGTCTGGAGGTGCAAGGGCTGTAAGCTCCTCCAGATCTTCCTCGAGCTCCACATCGTGTTTCAGTTGGACAAGCTTTCGGGACAGGAGCAGTGTATCACGGTGTTTTTTCAGATTTTTGCCTGCTTTACCCTTGATCAGTGCAATGGACTGCAGCAGACGGTCGATGTTGCCGTATTTTTGAAGGAGTTTTGCCGCAGTTTTGGGACCGATTCCTGGAACACCCGGAACATTGTCGGAAGAATCACCCATTAGGGCCAGGAGATCAGTAATTGAGTTAGGGGGAACACCGTATTTTTTTTCCACCTCTTCGGGGGTGTATACCAGATCCTTCATGGTGTCCCACATGACAACCCCTTCACCAACGAGTGCCATAAGATCCTTGTCTGATGAGACTATGGTTACCGTGAATCCCCGAGATCTGGCCTTGGTGGTCAACGTGGCAATGACATCATCTGATTCCACTCCTGGTATGGATAGTGTGGGGATTCCCATGAGACGGGTCATCTCCATGCATACAGGAATCTGTTCCCTGAGTTCTGGAGGAGTTGGTGGACGATTGGCCTTGTATTCGGGATAAAGCTCGGATCTGAAGGATTTACCCGGGGCGTCAAATACTGCAACAGCATGGGTTGGATTTTTTTTCATTACCCTGAGTAGCATTTTCGCAAATCCGAATACTGCATTGGTTGGTTTGCCATCAGAGGAATTCAGATGTCTGATGGCAAAAAAGGCTCTGTAAATGAAGGCAGTCGCGTCAATTATGATGATGTGTGCCATGGGTGCAGATTGTAACGGAGAGTGATTCGTTAAGGAAGGGAACTTTATGAAGCAGGGTACGCATTTGGAGAGAGCTGGGCTAGGTGACAGACAGTGCCACTGTTACAAGAGTGATGCATGTCAGTCAGGGATGTCTGTATCAACAAAGATAGTGAAACCAGTGTATAAAATGGGTTCTAGTACTCAGTGTCTGGGTCAATAAGGAGACATGCCCCGTTCATCTACTGAAGTCACTTATGAAATGGATACAGTTTCAGTAAATTACGAACAATTTAACCACTCACCCAAACTATGAATCCCCCAACTTATTTCATGGAGAGAAGATTCAGGCTTTGACGCTTTCTACGATTTTGGAGAATACCTGAGGCTCACTGACAGCCATGTCTGCGAGTACTTTGCGATCCAACTGGATGTCCCGCTCTTTTAAGGCATGCATGAAACGACTGTATGACATGCCATTTAGCCGAGCCGCTGCATTGATGCGCTGAATCCACAGACGACGCATGTCACGTTTGCGCTGCTTACGTCCTTTGTAAGAAGCAGCCCAGGCTCTTTGTACCTGTATGACAGCCGTTCTGAAAAGTTTGCTACGACCAAGGAAATATCCTCTGGCAGCCTTGAGAATTCTTTTATGACGCCTGTGGGTTTTGAAGCCACCTTTAACTCTTGGCATTGTTCCGCTCCTTTCTCAGTTCAGGCCCTCAGCGACCATTGGGAAGAAGACGTTTTACGCTGCGTTCGTTGGTCTTGTCCACCAGACCGGCCTTGCGCAGATTACGCTTACGCTTGCGTGTCTTCTTGGTGAGGATGTGGCTTTTGGACGCCTTGAAACGCCTGATTTTGCCTGTACCTGTGAAACGGAAACGCTTCTTGGTCCCGCTGTTGGTCTTGGCTTTGATCTTCTTAGCCTTAGCCATCTACCACCCCCTTTCCTCACGCCTTGGGAGCCGGCTTGCCAGGCTCGCCCAACTTGCCAAAGAGCTCCTCATATGAAAGTGTGGAGCGGCGGGCCATCTGACGCTTACGAGC
>JALWFW010000257.1 GCA_027013865.1 Polyangiaceae bacterium
ACCCGACTGGGCCATACGCTGCTGCGCTCTGAGAAAAGCCAATGATTTACGCATGTTATACCTCCTATTGAATCAGACTGTTCATCTGCATGATGGGCATGAGAATGGAGAAGACTATGAACCCCACGGTGCCACCCATTATGAGGATCATCATGGGCTCGAGCACGGACGTGAGTCTGTTCAGTGTCGTGTCTATCTCCAGATTGTAGGTGTCGGACACATGATGAAGCATGGCCTCCAGCTCACCTGATTTCTCACCTATGGCTATCATGTGTATGACCAGGGGCGGGAACTCTCCGGAGCGCTGAAGCACGGAAGCCATTGATTCACCTTCACGCACCGCCGTCGCCACCTCGTCTATAACGGCCTCGAGCTTGCGGTTGCCCATGACCGCCTTGACGATGCCCAGGGCCTTCAAAATCGGCACACCTGAATGGAGCATCGTTCCAAGGGTGCTGGCAAAACGGGCGATTGCCACCTTGCGCACCATCTCGCCAAACAGTGGCATGGACAGCACGAATGAATCCCATTTCGCCCTGCCTCGGGGAGTCTGACGCCATCGGCGAAACCCCCATCGCATGAGAAGCAGTGCCACGAGACTGTGAAACCAGTAGGAAGAGAAGAAATTACTTACTGATATGAGAAGCTGGGTGTTCCATGGCAGAGCCTGATCGAAATCCTCGAATATGACCACCATGTTGGGTACCACGAATGTCATGAGTATGGCAATGAAAACCACTGCAATGATTCCCATGACGATGGGATAGGTCATTGCGCTCTTTATCTTGGATTTCAGATTGTGCTGACGCTCCAGGAACTCGGCAAGGGTCGATAGTACCACGTCCAGATTTCCGGCAGCCTCCCCGGAACGGGCCATGGATACATAATATTCCGAAAATATCTTTGGATGCCTGGCAAGGGCATCTGCAAGAGCCGTACCCTCATTGACAGCCTGACGAACCTCACTGAGCACCTGTCCCAGCTTTTGCCGTTTCTTGTCCTGAGTGAGCTGGTCCGATATGGCCAAAAGGGCCTCTGTCAGGGGCACAGACGCCTTCAGCAGCGTGGCGAGCTGTCTGGTTGCCAGAGCGACATCCATGGGATCCACGGACCTGAGAAAGGATAGATCCACTTCCCTGTTGAGCCCCCTACCCTTTTCCTTGGCCGGCTTGACATCCTCCACGAATATGCCCTCACGCCTGAGTTCCTGGCGCAGGATACGCTCATTGTCTGCCTCGCGTACACCCTTGATGGGGCGGCCCTTGGCATCGAGTCCAGTGAAGGAATAAAGACCCATGCGACTACTCCACGTCCTCGGCTGTGACCCTCATGACCTCTTCGATGGAGGTCATTCCGGCGAGAACCTTGCGCGCTCCGTCCTGACGTAATGTTCTCATACCCTTGTCCAGTGCCACTTTCTTTATTTGGGCGGCGTCTACTTTCTTTATGGACATGGTCCTCACGTCGTCGTCCATGAGAAGCAGCTCGTAGATACCGATTCTCCCCTGATAACCCGTATTCATGCAGGCATCACACCCTTTTGCCCGGAATACATGTCCGGCAGGAGGCGGCTTGCTTCCCTCGGGAACGGGATGGGCAGGCACCCGTCCGGTATAGAAGTCATCTGGATCCACACCTAGCTGCATCAGTTCTTCGGGTGCAGGACTGTAAGGCTCCTTGCACACCGGACACAGTTTTCTCACCAGTCGTTGAGCGAGTATGCCAGTGAGAGACGAGGCCACGAGGAACGGCTCCACTCCCATATCGACAAGCCTGGTTATGGCCGATGCTGCATCATTGGTATGAACGGTGGACAGCACCAGGTGCCCAGTGAGGGATGCCTGTATGGCTATCTCTGCTGTCTCCAGGTCACGAATCTCACCCACCATGATGACATCAGGGTCATGACGTAGAAAGGATCTTAGTCCCGTTGCAAAGGTGAGGTTTATTTTGGGATTCACCTGTACCTGACTTATGCCCGGCAACTGATACTCTACTGGATCCTCTATGGTAAGAATGTTCTTGTCAGGGGTGTTTATCTCGGTCAGGGCAGCATACAGAGTCGTTGTCTTACCAGAACCAGTTGGACCAGTGACCAGGAGGATCCCATGGGGACGATGAATCAAATCGTCCATATCTTTCAAGAGATCCGGTCCCATGCCAAGATCCCCCATGGACAGGAGTACAGAGCTCTGATCTAGGAGTCGTATGGTTATACGCTCTCCTTTGGCCGTTGGGATGGTGGCCACTCGCATATCGATGTCACGGCCTGCTATTCTGCGTCTTATGCGGCCATCCTGTGGCAGACGCTTTTCGGCTATGTCGAGCCCTGCCATAATCTTTATCCTGGCCACTATGGAGTTGAGATAATTCTTGTTGGCTCTGTTGACCTGATACAAACGGCCATCTATGCGGTATCTAACCAGGACCTCCTTGTCTCCGGGTTCGATATGGATATCCGAGGCCCTCTCCTTGGCTGCATTGAACAGCACCGAGTTGACCCACCGTATGATGGGAGCCTCATCCTCCATATCGATGAGGTCCACCAGATCCACCATCTCGGCGTCCTCGAACCCCTCACCCTCCTCCTCTAGCTGGACCGCATGGGCCGTACGAGCATAGGCCTTGTTTATGATTTCTACGAGCGAATCGGCATCCATCACCGATATCTCGACAGGAGTGTCCAGGATAGCTGACAGGTCGTCCACGGCCTCGTAATCCGTGGGATCTGCCATGGCGACATGCACACTGCCGTCAGTG
>JALWFW010000258.1 GCA_027013865.1 Polyangiaceae bacterium
TGTGTAATTTTTCTATAACCCGCTCACTGACCTGACTACTTCTGACAGGTAGATAGCTAGGCGGGTTAATTGACTTGCACAAATTACAGTAATTGTTTCATTAAGCTAAACGTCCCAAAGTTGCATCGCTGCGGGCGACCACCTCCAGCCAGCCGACCAGCCCAAACGATCCTACAACATCCCGCCATAACTTTGATTACTCGACGCAGTTGTGCGAGTCGCTTAGAAGAAAAGAGTTCCACTTCGTCGAGGGCAGTACAGATTATTGCGCTGTATAAAACCATGCTTGTTAGTCGGTCTTGTGTTATAAACCAATATAAATAAGATATTTTAGTCGGCTCGTTTCTGGCATCGAGATTTCGGCGCGTATGAATACACTGGGCGTGGGACTTCTTTCAAAAGGGCGCGTTACATGTCCGGCGGAGGAAGTCTGAAAAAATGGCGTTGTTTGCCCTCGGGAGATACTTCACAGACAGCCGGTTAGAAACAAGAGTTCGGGTCAAAAAGTTACTAATTGTAAGCTTGTCTAGTATCTGTGTGATCTACAGTTACTCTGTGTGTGTGTGTGTGTGTGCGAGTGTTGGTATATCTACGTGTGTGCATATACGTGGGATAGCGAGGGATTGCACATATTAAAGGTGTCAAGTTATATGTATAATATTACCTAGCATGAAGCCGGCAAGACTGCGTCTGTCTGTCTGTCTGTCTGTCTGTCTGTCTGTCTGTCTGTCTGTCTGTCTGTCTGTCTGTCTGTCTGTTAGTCTAGTATCTGGGTCATTAGCTAAGGCGTTGTTAAGTTTCTGTATGTTCTGTTTGAATGACGTATGCTAGGTCGTGCTATAATGTGCTATCAGGTGGTGTTTGTACAGAAACATGAACATTGCTGTGTTTAGTTGGCGTCCTAGAGTGTATCTATATATATATATATATATATATATAAATTTACGTGACGTTTATTCATAGACGGGTAGTTTCTGAAAACGGTCCATATTTCTAATGTGTGTTTAAAATAACACATAAGAATGCGTTGGCGCAGATTTGACGGCATATATTATAACGCATCAAATATGAAATAAACATATAAATCTAACCTTGCGTTGAAGTAAGCATAGAAGAAGCATATTTTCTCTCAGTCGAAACAGCACGACTAGGTTCGGTTATTGAAACATTTAAGCTCTCTCTTAAACCACATATCAGGCGACCCAAAACAATCGTGGAATTTTCATTGGGAATTCCCACCATAAATACTTTCGTTTCATAATTACTATTTGTTTTAAAAACCTAAACAGATTTTGGTACCAAATGTGTCTCGTTTATATTAGCACACACGCACGAACACGCACGCGCGCGCGCGAACACACGCACGTACACACGCATATACGCACGCATACTCTTACACAAGTCCCCCCGCCACAATTCCGGATCGTAACCGTAGATGTGTAATTCGCTATCCAGTATAAGCTATCGTTACCTTTGATACAAATACCGGGAATACTTCCTTTGTAAGTCGATGCCTCGTTCGTTCTCCCATTTATTCCCCGCGTCCAATCGCGCCATCTTCCCGACGGTGGGAAGCTGAGATCTTGGGATGAGCCATCCCCGGGTTTTGAAACCAAAATCCCAGTAATGGGAACGGGAAACCCAAATCCCTGGCTAAGAGACTAAAAATTCCAGAGTGATCAGAAGCTAAAGTCCACGGTCAATTCTCACCCACGGGGCGGGCGACCCCCACCGGGCGGCGGGAAAACATTTATCTAACCCCCCACCGTGTGGCTATACAAGTTTAGTAGCTATTAATGGAGTGTCCATTGCTCTAATTGTACAGATAAACCAACGACATGAAGGGTCCTTTAGATAGCGACATCTGGCGGAGAACCGTCTGGTCACCACATGAGCGTAGCCACATCCGGGTCTGATCCCGACGTAGGGTACAGCAGGAGGGAGGGGGGGGCATCCTCGTCGGATATCCAGTTGTCGATATTCTATTATTATTGGTGGTGGATATGTTGAACTGGTGTTAAAATCGCGGCACGCAAATGGGCGTGGCTAATAAATAATTAATTATTGAACATGAATATTCATGTGGGTGAATTGGTAGCGTAGGCGCCGGACTTGTTCTGATTGGTGCATCGCTTTATTGACAAGCTCTCTGAAAATATACGTGAGCGAGTTTGTATCTCGATATATATTTCAGTGTGTAGCTAGATAAATAGATATATACATGTCCAGATATATAGAATCGTAGTCGTAGAGATAGATAGTCAAACAGACGTACAGAGAGTGTCAGTGAGTGAGTGAGTGAAGTATACACGTGCGTGCATGGACGTGTGACTAGGTACAGGCGAATCAGTTGAACCCAAATCAACAACAAGACGGCAGCCATGATAGATCACGTGGTGCTCACATGATCTATCACATGACCACTAAACTATTAATCTAGCATTGTTCTTGTAAGCACGAGCCAGAAACGGGCTTTTCTTTGTCGATTTTCGAGTAATTTTTCTGACGCAAATATTTGTATTAATAGTCCGGTGTGCCTTGGGTATCCGACACTCCCAGAAATAGGACCAGGCAGGGAATGTTCAAGTGTCAGTCAGCAAGTATTTGGGAATCCATTAAGGATTTCAGTATTTTGGTTTGTTTACGTTGTGACGTTAACAAAACAACGATGATTGAATTCAGTAAAGGCCATTACAACGTGATGTCGTCATCATAGACAATATTGTAGCTGTTAGAAATATACGTTAGCATATGGGGG
>JALWFW010000259.1 GCA_027013865.1 Polyangiaceae bacterium
TGCCATGGATTCCACCGACGGACTCGTCAGAGGCATGGATGTTCTCGATACCGGCGCTCCCATATCGGTTCCGGTGGGGCGCGGAGTCCTGGGACGCATCATGAACGTGGTGGGTGAGGCCGTGGACGAGCTGGGGCCGGTGAAACACCAGGAGACGCGTTCCATACATGCTGATCCGCCTGCTTTTGTGGAGCTGGACACCAAAATCGAGGTCCTGGAGACAGGCATTAAGGTGATCGATCTGCTGGCTCCCTATAAAAAGGGTGGCAAAATCGGACTTTTCGGCGGCGCCGGTGTTGGTAAGACCGTTCTCATCATGGAGCTCATCAACAACGTGGCCAAGCAGCACGGAGGAACTTCCGTGTTTACTGGTGTTGGAGAGCGTACGAGAGAGGGTAACGACCTGTGGAACGAGATGAAACATGCCGGGGTCATCGACAAGGTGGCCCTGGTCTACGGACAGATGAACGAGCCTCCCGGCGCCCGTGCAAGGGTGGCGCTCAGCGGGCTGACCGTGGCCGAGTACTTTCGCGACGAGGAGGGCCAGGACGTGCTCCTGTTCATCGACAATATATTCCGCTTTACTCAGGCCGGAGCAGAGGTCTCGGCACTCCTTGGGCGTATTCCATCGGCCGTGGGATACCAGCCGACACTAGCCACTGAGATGGGTACCCTTCAGGAGCGTATAGTCTCGACGGTACGCGGTTCCATCACATCCATTCAGGCCATCTACGTGCCTGCTGACGACCTGACCGACCCGGCTCCAGCCACCACTTTCGCTCACCTGGATGCCACCACGGTTCTGTCTCGCCGCATTGTAGACCTTGGCATATACCCTGCAGTGGATCCCCTGGAGTCGTCCTCCACCATACTTGCCAAAGGGGTCGTGAGTGAGGAACACTACGACCTGGCCCGTCAGATTCAGCAGATTCTCCAGCGCTATCAGGAACTTCAGGACATCATAGCCATCCTTGGTGTGGACGAGCTCAGTGAGAGCGACAAACTAGTTGTGGGGCGCGCCAGGCGCATACAACGTTTCTTGTCCCAGCCTTTCCACGTGGCAGAGGTGTTTACTGGCATTCCCGGCAAATTCGTGCCACTGGAAGAGACCATAAAGGGCTTCAAGGCCATAGTCGACGGAGAGGTAGACGATATCCCCGAGCAGGCTTTCTTGATGGCTGGTTCCATAGACGAGGTCAAGCAGCGTGCCGTGAAGATGAAATCCTCGAAAATGCTGGAGTTCTGACGCGCTGCATCCACACAACTTCCTTTATTTTCCGCAGTTGTACGCTAAAATTGGAGTGCTCAGGAGGTCAGTGTATGAAGACTAAAAGAATATTGTCGTATCTGGCAGGTATTCTGTTCACTTTTACGTTTGGGTGCACAGGTGCTGGAGGCTGCAACGAGATTCAGCCCCCACCGGCTCCCATGCCCCCCTCTCAGGTTCTCGAAAACGGCATGCAGGTGAGGATAACCCATCAGGGTATGGAGAACATCAAGCAGATTGCCTCTGACATCACCCTGGCCCAGTTGGACAACATCGCCTTCATCCCTGAGTTCTGGGTGGGAAGTTCCGACCACCGGTACGGTATCGACTTTTGCTCCATAGGCTGCGGAGTCGATCTGGACAACATGGAAATAACCATGGACGTCAATGACGTTACCGATGACTCCAACAACATAGAGCAGTGTCGCGAGACCGTCATGGCGCCATCCCAGTGTGACGAGCTGGATCTAAACATAAAGACCAACATCCACGTGGGGTTCGACATAGACGTGTTCTTTGCGGGCAATAACATCACTGACGATTGCTCCATAGATCTTGGCTTCCAGAACAAGCAGTTCAACGGAACCGTTGCCCTGGGGCTCAGGACGCGTCCCTCTGATGGCCAGCTGCGCTTCGACATAAACTCCATCACCGACCTAGATCTGAGCGGACTGTCTGTGACCTTGGAAGACTGCATCCCTGTGGTGGACGATTTCCTTAATGCCATGATCCTCGACAACATCGGCCAGTACATAGAGATGCTTCAGGCCTTCGTGGGTGACGCAGTGGTTCAGTGGGTGGCCAACAACATCATAATTCCCATACTTCAGCCCACCCTGGATAAACTGTTCCCTGATCCTATGGGCCTTGTGGCTGCCATGAACCTCAAGCCGTATATGACTGATGCAGGCTGGCTTACTGATGATGCTACTCTGGAAATATCAATGATTTCAGGTGGTTATGTGGATATTCACAATGGCGGTCTCACAGCTGGCATCATCACAGGGTTCAACTCCGATGCCGATCCCTCCACCCGTAGCGATATGGCCGACGATTACGGTGTGAAGGAGTTTGCTGACCATGCCAGGTGTGTGCCTCCCATGGCGACCCTTGACCTGTCCAAGTCCGGTGTGGCCCACGTACCAAGCATAAGCGGAGCCGATCCTGACCGTGTGGAGCGCTACAAGAGGGACATCATAGACGAGTTCAACGGCCAGTACGATCAGGCCTATCTCATGTTCTCCGACGAGTCACAGGCCGACGTGGGTATTGCAGTGACCCGCGAGATGCTCGACCTTCTGGGCTTCCATCTCGTCAATTCCGGAGCCATGTGCCTGACCATGGGCATAGAACACAATCCGCTCCTCACGGTGGGTTCATTTGCGATACTGCTTCCGTCTCTGAGCGAGCTCATCGATCCTGCCGTAGGCGATGCCCCTCTGCGCATGGTGCTGCGGCCCCAGACCCCTATTCAGTTCTCCATTGGCAACGGTGAGTCGGATGCCCTCATCGACATGTACATGCAGGACCTTCGCCTGGACGTCTATCCTTATGTGAAAGGCCGCTATACCCGCGCCATAACCTTCATCCTGAGCATGCACATCCCCATGGATCTCGAGGAGGGGCTCGACGAGCAGGGCAACATAACCGTTGTGCCGGTGCTCAGGAGTGTAGATGCCGCTTCCATTCAGGCAGACGTGGCCAACTCCGACCTGGTACGCGAGGATCCTGAGCAAATAAAGCAGATACTGCCCTCTATAGTGGGCATGCTCATGCCTCTTCTCGCAGGTGCAGTGGAGCCCATTCCTCTTCCGTCCTACGAGGTGGAGCGCATGAACTCCCAGGGGCAGACCATGCCCTGGAAAGTGATCAAACTCACCAATCTTGAATTCAAACCCAATCTCACCAAGGATGCACTCATAATTCTTTCCAAGATGGAAGAGACACTGCCTGGACAAAAGCGCCTCGAGCATCCGTTCGGATTTACTGCGGAGATAGAGAAGGCCGAAACATACTCTCCGGAGGTTCTGCGGGCGGCCCTGGCGGGTGCTGATTCGCGTCGTCCTTATGTCAGGGTGCGCACGAGCAGGGAAGGGGAGTACCAGTACCGCCTCGATGGTGGAGCCTGGCATGCCTTCGTTAGGGGAAGCGGGCTTACCATAACTGATCCGGCTCTATTCATTCAGGGACGTCATACCCTTGAAATTCGTGGACGCGCGGTCGGCAGGCCCCAGACCCTCAATCTAGAACCTGTCCGGCTCGAGGTAGTCATGGATTCGGTGGCTCCATTGCTTTATGCAAAGGTTTATTCAGACAGGATAGAGCTTGGGGCACATGATTACGTGTCTAAGGACTCCGAACTGACCATGTCCTGGTCCACCGACGGCAAGAACTGGACTTCATGGCAGAACACGGCCACCATCAAGATTCCGCGCGATACTTCAAAAGTCTATGTACGTGCGGCCGATGCTCAAGGCAATATCTCCGAACGCGTGTTCACCTTCGATACAGCCAAGTCCGACGATAGTGGATGTTCGACCTCCGGTGGCGATCCTTCACTGCCTTTGGCCATACTGTTTGCCTTGTTCTTGGCTTGGTTCATGTCTAAAAGACGTAACCATGCGAAATTATTCACCTTTTTTCTGGTAACGCTTGTGGGTGCTGCTGTGGTTTCAGGGTGTGCCGACACATCGAGCAGCAAAGACGAGGATGAGGGAATGTGCATGAACGACGTGGACTGTGCCGGTCTTTCTTGCCCTGATGGCCAGGCACCCATGTGCATGGATTATCAGTGCGAGTGCATGGGAGACGTCCCCTACGGTACACCTGGTACGTATCAGTCCATCGCCTACTCGATGGGATATGTATGGGTAGCCTCCTACAACGAGCGCTATGGAGATCTGATGCTCGCCAGAACCAGTACGGCTGGACTCGACGGAGCAGTCATAAAGCCGTGGCAGTGGTCTTTCATGGACGGAGTTCCCGATGGTCCGGTGTCATTTCCGGGCAGCGACATTAGAGGTGGCGTAATAATTCCCGGTGAGGATGTGGGTCGGTATGTATCCCTGGTTTCCCTGGGAAACAGCAACCTTCTTGCTGCATATCACAATGCCACTTTGGGAGCGTTGCGTATTGGCCATACTACTGACGGTACTTCGTGGACATCCTATGATCTCGACGACGGAGGGGATCCCAGTGGCCCTGACATGGGTGATGCCGGACTGTATGCCGATGCCGAGGTCGCTCCCGACGGAAAAGTCGGTGTTGCCTATGCTGTGAAAGGTATCCAAGGATCTGCCAATCTCGTCTCTGAGATACGGCTGGCAAGGGCTCGCACCGATATACCTCAGTCAGCATCCGACTGGGATATAGTGTCCGTGGGCAGGCTTGAATATCCCTACTCCAACGGGTCGGATCAGGTGGATGACTGGCCCCAGGGTGCTCTTTTCGTGAAATTGCATTTCTTTGGAGACGGTCGGGCAGCCGTGTCCTGGTACGATCAGTACCAAGGTGCTCTTCACTTTGCCTACCAGACGTCGGTTGGCGGCGATTTCCAGGAGGTGACCGTGGTTCAGGGAGACGGTTACCTAGGTATGGGACTTTTCGCCTCGTTTGATATCGACCCCATGGATGAGAATCAGATCCACTTCGTGTATCAGGATGAACGTCAGCAAACACTCAGATATGCGCTTCTCAATCTCAATTCTCTGGAAGTACAGACGCGTATGCTTGATGACGGTTTCCGGGAAGACGACGGGGCCAATGCTGCCGGCCTTCCCGAACCCGTACAACACTGGTTCGGATCTGACAGCCGTATCGTGGTTGACACCGATAAGATTTATGTAGCCTGGCAGGATGCAACGACCGACGAGCTGTATCTGGGCATCTTGGACAGAGCGGATCAGTCCTTCACTGAGCAGGTCATAAGTTCCCTTCGCACCGGTCCGGTAGATGGTTCCAAGGGATTTTTCGTGGACATGTTTTTACAGCAGGGAAGTCTTTACATCTCCTCTTATGGTGTTAACTTGAAGGCCGAACCGGACATACTGGGGAACCCCCCGGTTGATCACTTTGTCGAGATTTTCCATCTGGATACGGGCGTTGTGGAATGACCGTACACATAACTAAAGCCATACTGGCTACACATGATCACAGAAATCTGGAGAATTTGGGGATGTTCCTCGTAAATCAGGGAATCCCCATACTGGCTTCACCCGAGACGCGGGCATATCTATCCGGCTTTGCTATCAGCACCCAGAATCTGCTAGATGCCGGGCAGGTCGATTCCCTCGTGAAGGGTATGGGGCAGGACACCCGTCAGATGCTAGGAGTGGATGAAGACGGCAGTCCGAAGGATGGAGGGGACGTCCTAGGCCTCATCGTGGTTAATCTGCGTCCTGTCGAGGAATTCGGCCCTGACGAGATATACCGGGCAATGGATGTCGCCAATGCGGTGATACTCCGTCTTGCGGTGAAAAGCCCTGAAACCACCATAGTACTGGTGGATCCTGACGACTATCAGGAGGTTGTGGACCGTTTGGCCAGGGGCTTTTTCCCTGTGGAGAGACGCAGAGAACTTGCTGCCAAGGCCCTGAAGTATCAGAGCGAATACGATGCAGCAATATCCGATGCCATGACCCGTGGAAATGTCGGGGAGAGGTCCACCGTGCTGCTCAGTGCAGTGGATCCCGATGAGCTTCCTCCGGAAGTGGCTGGCATGTCTAGCGAGGATACATCTGGGCACATGGATCCTTCCTTTGATGTGGTGGACCAGCTTACGGAGCTACATAACAGTCCAACAGCCGAATATCCGAATGCTGAACATACGGATACGGATGGCAGCGGACATACAGGGGCCTCTACCGAAATCCAAACTACTCAGGTGGCTACTCAGGAACAGACTGAGGCTCCGTCAGACTCTGTGTCTGAGCCGGGTACTCCATCCCATTCTGATTCCGAACAGGATTATTCACAGTCTGGAGATCTCACGTCTTCATCAGATAACGATATGCTTGAGGAGATGCCTCATACTTATGGTAGGGGGCTCATTATCGCTGCATCAGTTGCAGCTGTCTTGATTCTCGCTGGTGGCTGGTGGCTTCTTTATTCCTCTGATTCTTCTGGGGACCTTCCGGATCCGAAAAATCCTGCCAGTGATGCAGGCAAGGGTTCTTCTGCCGATAATCCGGATTCATCTACTCGGTCGGCAGAGATGGCCAAGCCAAAATCTTCTCGGAAAGTACCATCACATGAAAAATCTGGGCAGACACTGGCTCTGAGCAATGATGAGATAAGCTCTAAGAACAGACTCATCAAGAACGCTCTCACCGAAAACAGAAACAAGGAAGTTACGGCCTCCTGCCCTGAATGCGTGAGAAAAGGCACCATGTTTCTGGCAAAGGATAGGTACGGTAAAGCCATCGAGTGGTATGAGAAGGCCCTAGAAAAGACGCCGGATGACCCATTCGTACTGACTCTTCTGTCCCTTGCTTACCACGGAGCCCGCAAAGACAAAAAAGCTCTCGAGACTGCCCACCGTGCCCTGGAGAAGAATCCCAATTCTCTGTGGGCCATGCTTGTCATTGGCACCACATGTATGATGGTACATCCCCGTGATTACGTATGTGCCGTGAAGTACTTCGAGCGGTATCTCAAAACGGCCCCACAGGGACATCCTTACAGACGGGAGATAAAGACCATTCTCAAACGCCTCAGGCCCATGGCAGAACGCCAGCTAAGGCGCAAAAATAGGAAAAAATAATTTGGGAACACTCAAGAAAGACGCTCCATCTATCCCCTCGTCATCTCATCAAAAGACGATCCTCTGAAAGGAACTGTTGAATATACGGGATTAGGTCTGTCAAGTATTTCGTCGACAGCACTAATGCAATAAAAGGTGTTTCATATACGGATGTACGTTGACATAATTGGCTTCAGGGGTAATTTTCGTGCAGTTGCGAGCTTGACGGCCAGGGAGGGTCGGCATGTCTGATGTTCATGCAGATAACATTGATTTCCGTGAAAGAAAACGTGTTTTGCCAAGATTATGGTTGATGTTGTGTCTTACAATTTTTGTGATCCCTCAAAATGCGTATGCCCAGTCCGTACTTGATGCAGTGGATCAGGCTCTGAAAGATGCCACGGCACAGGAAGATACTGGCAGCGATACAAGGAAGGATAAGAGTAGTGCGCAGACATCGACTCCTGATTTAGACTCGTCTGACGCCACCGATGAGGTCATGGAAGTCGAGAACCTAGAGGCCACCGATGGTGTCACATCAAAATCAGACAGTGATGATGACGATGACGGCAGTGATGATGGGGACGACGATGATGAAGATGAGAGCTATACAGGCATCAGTGAAAAGGATGACCAGGCCGATTTCAAGGCGGTGACAGCCTACGACTCCCAGCAAGACTCACATGAGGTATCTCGCATCAGCCTTCACGCTTCCTTCAGACCAGAGGGACTGACTGCCATACCTGCCCGCAGCGGCTCTTTGTACCTGGGGCTATACAAAAATTTTTATACTGTGTCCTCCGGAACATGGGAGTGGGGACTGAGTACAATGTTTCCGCCAGGAACTCTCCCGTTTATGCTGAGCACAGTGTATGGGGCCTCGCCAACCCAGTTGGCCAGCAGTGATTATAAAGACTATGTTCAGCCTGCTCTTTATATGATGACTCTTCCCTGGCCGTATTTCAAAAGGACGTTGTCTGCGACGTCCAGCAGTGTGTGGGCCATTGCAATGGATATTTCCATGCTGGGAGGCTATAGAATCCTTTATTCCCATGCAGGACTTTCGTCATCGATTCATGTTAGTATCGGAACAACCAACGTAGGGCCAGTTCCATTGGCATGGCATGCCGGTCTCGCAGGCACGAAGTTACTGGGCAACAAGTATCATCTTACCTTTAGCATTGCAGTGGATCATAGGGTAGATGTCAATCCTGCCAGATATCTCAAGACACTCATAAGTGGTTATGCCGGGGTCAGGATAATGGATACAGATATGTATGCAGATTTTGCCATGGGAATGGTGCTGTTTCTCAATGGAGATGAGGACCATCCCGTTCCTGACACGGAATTCTATCCTGTTCTCGTACTGGCTCTGGGATGGCGTTAGTTCAGGTTTTTGTCTTAAATTACAATAGGTTACATTTTAGTGAATACGTATATGATATGGTTGACTAAATTTCTTTAAAATAGATTATGTCGGAACCCAATACTGATTCTGGTACGGTCAGGTTCCCAGGAATGCCGTACTGCCCTGATATTCTCTGGCTGCAGCACAGG
>JALWFW010000260.1 GCA_027013865.1 Polyangiaceae bacterium
GCCCTGAGACGCGCCTCGGTATTCATCTGACGCATCTCAGGAGTCGCCATGAGGGCAGCGGCCATCTCCTCGGCAGTGGCGAAACGCTCGTCGCGATCCTTGGCCAGAGCCTTGCGCAGGACGGCCTCCAGCTCGGAAGACACCATAACTTCGAACAGTACCTCCCCATCATACATCACCTTTCCCGAAAGAGGAGGTGGCGTCTGTTCGAGATGGGCTTTCATGATGTCTATGTAGCTGTCACCGTCGAAGGGGGGGCGGCCTTTTATGGCCTCGTACAGGGTAATACCAACGGAATAGAGGTCTGCTCTGCCGTCTATGTCCTTGAGTCCCTGTATCTGCTCGGGGGACATGTAATGAACCGTCCCCAGGGTCATGCCATCCTGGGTCAGTTTGGAAACTCCGGCAATCTTGGCAATACCGAAGTCCATCATCTTGACCGTGGAGTCCTCTTCATTGACGATGACATTGGCGGGCTTGACATCCCTGTGAATTATGTCGTGTCTGTGGGCATGCCCCAGCCCTTTGAGCATCTCGACCGCTATCCAGCACGCTCTGTTGGGTTTCAGGTGGCGGCGCTGTTCAGGAGAGGTGTCACATTCTTCCTCGATGAGGTCCTCGAGGGTACTCCCCCTTGCGTACTGCATTATGAGATAGAAGCGGCCATCAATCTCGGTGAAGTTGAGGAGATGGACGATATTGGGATGTTCCAGTTTGCCCAGGATCTGTGCTTCCACCAGAAAACGCTGACGTGCCTCCTCGAAACCGGCCAATTCTGGAGTGAGGATCTTCACGGCCACCAACTGGCCCGTGAGATTGTGGCGTCCCCTGTAGACCATGGCCATACCACCGGCTCCAAGGCGCTCCTCCAGGGTATAACCCAAAATCTCGGCCCCTAGGTATGGATCGGCAGGCGGAACGGAGTCCTGATGCGTCATGGTAGGTGCAGAGGAATCCTGTCCGGGAGCCGAGGGAGGAGGTACAGAATCCGGCACATCCACAGATGGCGGAGTCACCGGAAGTGTATTGGCCACAGGCAGCAAAGTACTGCCACACTGAAGACAGCTCTTAGAGCCATCTGGGTTTTCTGTCCCGCATACAAGACAGGTTATACTCATGCCGGCACCCTACCCTGCACGAATCTTCTGACCATACGGGCGACAGCCTCAGGATACTCCATGGCTGTGTAGTGGGAAGAATCTGGAATGATTTCTATGTGTGTGTCCGGAATGACTGAGGCTTCCTTCCTGACCTGCTGCACGGGAACGAACGGATCGTTGGCCCCCAAGACGACCATCGTGGGAACGGCCAGATGAGGCAGGACATCACGTCCGTCGTGTCTGTCAGCCTCGGCCATGAGCCTGGCATACATAAAATGGTCCTGTGTTACGAAGTGCGATGCGACCTTGCGAAACAGTTCCATATCCACTGCAGGACCGACCACACCCGCCATCTTGCCGAAAGTGGCGACGACATCGCGCTCTATGAGCATACGAGCCACAGGAGTGGCAGCCTTCATGACCATGGCATACATCTTCAGTACGAGGGAATGCAGTCTGTTACCGGGAACGCGCTCTAAAGGCCTGCCGAACACGGGATTGAGAAAGAAGATACCTTTCAGACGTTCGGGGGCCATACGGTATACCTCAAGGGCCACCTGGGCACCATAACTCCAGGCAAGTACGTCAACCGATGAGATGGACAGATGATCCATGAGTGCCAAAAAATCACGCGCACTGTCCCGTACGGTTACTGCTTTCGTGTCCTCTGGGGTGCAGGATTCGAAAAGCCCCCTGTAGTCCCATGCCGTAAATGAATACTCGTCCCCCAGGATGTCCATGACACGCTCCCAGGAGTAGGTGGAACCGCCAAGGCCGTTCAGCAGCATCAGCAGCTGCCCCTTCCCGGAGGCATAGTAGGTGATGCATGTACCGTCGAATGACCTGAAGGAAGCCTTTTTCATGCCTGTCAGTCCCACAGCTTCCGGTGAACGGCGCCTGTGCCCTTCTCGAAAAGCGACTCGAACTCCTGCCTGAGTTCCATCACCCGTTCCATGACCGATTTCTTCCACTCGGAATTGGGCATATCCTTGGTGTTGATACGCACATTGAGCATACCGCCGTAAAAGGCCGTCCTCAGAGAGTGGAAGCCCACACCGACGTCGGATATGGAATTGACGTTACCCTTCTCAGCCACTGGAACCAGGAGGCGAGCCGTCTGGACAGCCAACTCCATGGTGTTTAGAGGTACCTCGGCAGCTCTGCGGGATGCCTCCTCCAGTGCTGCGTCCTTCTCGGGGCCGTCTGGCATCTGGAGGGCCGCCATAACATCGTCGAAGGCGAAGGTATCCTCATCGACGTTGTCACGCAGTTTGTCGCGTAGTGTGAGGAATTCCTTCTCGAGGCGGCGCATCTCGTCCTCTACATCCTTGTATGCCTTTTTTCCGACAGTCAGGCGGCATACCATGGCACCCAGACCCGCTGCCAGGGATCCTGCCAGCGCTGCCACGCTTCCTCCTCCAGGAGCTGGAGAACGGGACGCCACGTTCTGTATGAATGATGCGACTGGTATATTAGCCAGAAGTGCTGCCTGTGATTTGTCACGGGACATGTCAGACCTCCTTGTATCGTCCGTATGTAAGGCACCAGCGGGCACCAAAATCCGTTACCCCTGGTACCGTGGTGTTACTCCTCGATGGCGAACTCTATTATCTTCTTGTCCGGCTCGAAAGGTTTGTAATCTGATAACCCCAGGTAATCATGGGCGATTTTCACGAGTTCCCTGTCGGTGAGCCCCCGGCCGTCCTCACCCCTGGTCTTCCACAGATGATAGTGGGCAGCCATGAGCATGGGAGCCAGTGGTACCAGACCGACGATCTCTGATCCGGTAACCTTCACTCCGCGCTTCTCGGCTTCATACACGGCCTCCTCGAAGGCCACATGTGGCGGGGTTATGAGGTAATTGGTGAGGTTCATGGAAATCTGGGTACGCTGTCCTCCCTCCACTGGTACCCCCATTGCCTTGACCATTCTGAGCTTACCGGGAATCATGACCTTCTTGCCTCTGGAATTGAGCACCGGTTTGCCCTCGCTATCGAGTTTCGGCCGTCCTATCTGCCTGAGGCTTAGGGCTATGTCATGGGCCAACTCCACGTCGGCAGTGTCCAGATCTATGTTGTAGGCCACGAGAAAAAAACGCGCTCCAGTGGTCACCGCACCGAAACGGGGAACGAATCGTGCCGGACCATAGTCGGGAGCCCATGCAGGATCTCTCAGTTTCTCCTCCAGGGCCTCGTACTCACCTTCGCGTATCTTCGAGAGGTTCTTGCGTGCAGGTGTACGGGCTGCCTGCTCATACAGGTATACAGGGACCTGAAGTTCCTCCCCCACACGGCGGCCATACTCGTTTGCCAGGGCGACACAGTCGGCCATGGTCACGCCTTTCACCGGAACGAAAGGCACCACGTCTACGGCCCCCTGGCGGGGATGCTCCCCTTTGTGCGTGGTCATGTCAATCATGTCATAGGCGACCTTCGTGGTCCTGAAAGCTGCTTCCACCACTGCCTCGGGCTCTCCCACGAACGTCACGACGACACGGTTGTAAGACGGATCGGGATCCAGGTCCAAAAGCTTCACTCCGGGCACTGACTGCACTGCCTTACGGAGTGCTTCATGGACTTCGGGGTTTCGTCCGTCAGAGAAATTGGGAACACACTCCACGATTCTGTCCATCGGACACCTCCAGGTGGAGGCATTTTCCCGATTTTCACCCTTTACGCAAGACATTACTAGGGGCAGGCTGCAGCTTGATGCAGACAGGATGCACGAGTGCCAACCCGACGGAAAACGGTGGACATCTCCATCATATGATTTACTGTACACGAAATTTCAAAGGTATCAGGAGGCACCATGAATCTCTTTACGGTATTCACATTTTTCTCCCTCATGCAACTGCCACCATCACCTTTTGGAAACGCTCCGGTACAGGCACCACCCAACGAGACACTTCCCATGGGAACATACAGTGCATGGACACCTCCACATGCAGAAAGCGGTATGGCCGTCGGGATGTATCATACCACCTTATTTTTCGGCACCGATGACGGCTAGGAGTGGGGCTTCAAGAATTTTCTCCTTCCTGCCTGTTATTCCCTGGGGTATGCGGCAGGAATCATCCACGACGATTCTTCGGGTGACAGTGACGTTTTCTTGGTAATGGGGTTGGCTGGCATCACTTTGGCTGCACTCATTCCTGAGCCCTACCTCAAGATTCCCTTATATACCAACCGTGCCACCGGAACGTTCTGGACGCTCATCACAGACTTGGGCATCCAGGGTGGCTTAAAAATCGCATATGCCAGCATGGGTAGGCGAGTGGACTGGCACCTACAGGCAGGAGCCAGCCTACTGGACTTTGCCCTGTCCTGGAAATCCTTTGGCACCCAACTGGACGACGCAGCGGTGATTCCAGCAGGCTTCTCCTTGACTGGAGGCATGACCATCCATGCCACGGCCTCTTTGGAACTGTCCCTGATGGCAAAAGAGATAATCGGTGTCTTCACCGACGACTCCCTCACTCACCTGCTGGCTTCCCTGCGCTATGTGTCTGGTACCAGTTTCATGGAGATATCCGCCGGCACATCGATATATCAGGCATCAAGCCATGATTTCACTGCCCCCATGTTAGACCTGCGTGCAGGCTGGAATTTCTGACGATCACTCCCCCGGATACCCATCAGATTTTCCCTCCAGTCCGGACATAAAACTTGCCTAATGGTGAATAACTGCTATCTATTGGAAGATTAATATTTATTCTCAACATTCCGCTAGGAGGTGAACCACATGAAGCGACTGCTGACAATCTTACTCATGCTTGCCCTGGCAGGCGCTGTTGTCGCATGCGATGACGACGACGACGCCAATAACACGAACAACTCCGTACTGTGCGGCAATGGCACCATCGACGGAAGTGAGGAGTGCGACGGCACGGATTTCGGCGGCAAGACCTGCGGTGACTTCGATGCATACACCGAAGGAACACTGTCCTGCTCCGAGGACTGCCACGTAATGACCGACGAGTGTCACCCCATGATAAAAAGTGTAACAATCATCGGCACCACAGACATGCACAGCCACCTGTTCGGCGTGGGACCTGTGCGTTACTATACCCCCCTCGATACCAGCGACAACGATCCAGTAACCGGTGGTCTGGCCCGTATCGCTACCGTAATCAAGGATATCAAGGCCGAGGCCAAGGATAACGGTATCCCTACCATCACCGTGGACTCCGGTGACTACCTCATGGGTGACATGGTCGACCTGCTGTCAGGCTCCATGCCTCCTGTATACCGTTTCTTCATGGCACTGGGTTACGACGGTATCACCCTCGGCAACCACGAGTTCGACTGGACCCCCACCGGTCTGGCAACGGTCATCAACGCTGCCAAGAACAATCTCCAGTTCAACGTGCCCATCTTACTGTCCAACATGGTATTCGATGCCACGGACCCGTCTGACGACGACCTGCAGGCGCTGCTGGACAACGGTCTGATCAAGCCTTACACCATCAAGGCTCTCGACGACGACTTCGCAGTGGGGATTTTCGGTCACATGGGATATCAGGCCGATCTGTTCGTGCCCCAGGCCGCTCCTGTCACCTTCTGGCATCCGGATCCCGAGGATGCGCAGCACGGCTGGGATCAGCTCCAGAAATTCGTCGACGACATGCACGCTGCCGGTGCCCAGATGGTCATGCAGGCAGGTCACGTTGGTATCGAAGCCCGCGGCGTCGGTGAGGACCGTGACTGGGCAGCCAACCTTCACGGTCTGCACGTGATTTTCTCTGGTCACAGACACCAGCTCCTCGACGACACCATGCTCAACGTCGGCGACACCTATATCATCGCCACCAGTCAGTATGGTACCTATGTCTCCCGCATGGACCTACAGTTCAACCTCAAGGACGAGGAAGTAAAAGACGCCACTGGTATGGTCATCGCCATCAACGACTCCATCCAGGGTGATACAGAGATTCAGAGCATGCTCGACCAGAGTGTCGGCATACTCGACAACGTCCTGTATCAGAATATGGGCATCACTTACTCCGCCACCCCTGTGGCAGACACCAACTTCAACCTATGGATGTACGACGCCTATACCACCATCCCCGTGGGTGATGACGTAGAGTTCCCCCTCGGCAATTACATTGCCGACGCCCAGCGCATGATCATGAATGGATTCATTCAGCAGATTGTATCAGACGCCACTGACCCTGCCTTCTTCCAGGTATTCGATGCCAGTCCCATCGAGGTAGCCTTCATCGAAGGTGGTGCAGTGCGTGATCCTATCTACCCAGCACTCGGCGACGGAACATCCAGCGAAGTAGCGGGTGATGACGTGTTCAAGGCCTTCCCTCTGGGTATCGGCCCTGACGGAATCCCCGGCTATCCCATGCTCACCTTCTACGTCACCAAAAAAGAGCTCAAGACCATCCTCGACCTCGACGTCGAGTCCATCCTCGGTAACGTGCCCTTCGAATATTATCTGCATCCTGCCGGTATCCGCTACGTCTGGGATGAGACCCGCCCGCAGTTCGACAAGGTGGTGGCTGCCTTCCAGTGCCCGCTGGACAACTACTTCACCACCAAGGATTGCCTGCTCAACGGTACTCCCGTCGACCTCACCGATGACTCCACTGCGCCAGGTCACATGGTGCGTATCGCCGTGGACTACTACGTGGCCCTCATGCTGCCCCAGGCCAGAAACGAGTACGGAGCCAACCTGACCATAGATCCTAAGGACAAGAACGGCAATGTGCTCGACTTCAACGACTTTGCTCAGATTGCCTCCCGTGTGTTCGACCTCGATCCCACCGACGGCACCGAAATCACCGAACTCAAAGCCTGGACGGCCCTCATGGTCTTCACCCAGTCCCTGCCTGACTGCTACATGACCCAGGACGCCTCCGGCAACATCGTGCCCCATCCCGCCCTCTACGGTGGAGAGGCATGCAATGGCCTGCCTTCATTCCCCAGGAAGGTTTACGACAAATTCCAGACTCCTGCCACGGTTCAAGACGTCGCGGGTGGGCAGGCAACGCAGGGCGACCTCTTCTGGCAGTGGGGTATCAGACGTAATATGACCATCGGCGAATACTGTACAACTCTAGATCATCTGGGTTCCTTCCTGCCGGATACGCCCTTGACTGCGGCACAAATCAATCCAGTCCTGTGCGGGAACGGAAACAAGTCATCCATACGGCCTACCTTCAGGCTGCGCATGGATCCGAACCGCATATACTCCGCCATGAAGAACAATCTCTCCCGGATCATCAAAAAGTACTACTTCCGCTGATGCGTTAGGACTAATCCAGTCCCATCCAGTTACCTCATTCCTTCTCACTTCCTCTCATTTACGGTAAAGCACACTGCAGATAAAAAACGCTAACCAACGTCATTTCTAAGATTCCGTCATCAGTATCCGAAGGCAGTGGAATCCAGCCAGAACCTGGGAAAGCCAGGCTGCTGTTTTTACCCTATTCATTGACAATTGCGGACAATGGTGCACCACATTACGGGCCTTACTGTCCCTTAAAATGAAAGGCTCCATGAACACGGCCATGGCAAGGAAGAAGACCAGCAGTCAAAAACGCAGCAGTAAAGCGAAAATTAGTAAAAAATCAGCATCCACTGGTAGCATCTCCCACCTCAAACTGGAAATATGGGGAATCATACTCATGGGGTTTGCCATACTTCTTGGTGGCGGACTTCTCTCCCTGCAGCTCCACAACGAAAACATCATGGGACCCTTTGGCCAACTGATGGGACTGGCCCTCTATCTGATCTTCGGCCTTGGAGGCTATCTGGTGGTGGCAGCTCTATTCTCCATGGCCCTGGGTATGATGACCCACAGGTTCGACCCGCGCAGCATACGTCACTGGCTGGGCTATCTTCTGGCAACCCTGTTTGGCACAATCATACTGTATCTTCTTCTTCCATCCTACAGACTCGAGGGAATCAGTGCCGGCGGCAGAACTGGGGAGCTAGCCGGTTCCCTGCTGGTGTCTTTGTTCTCCAAACCCGGAACCTATGTAATTTCCATCGTAGGTATGCTGGTATCCCTCATCCTTGCCACCCAGGAATCCATGATACAGGGCACGCGTAACATGCTGGCTTGGATGCGTGAGGTAATCGCCTTCGTATGGAACGTACTTGCTGCCATCGGGAACTGGCTCATCGGGCTCTTTGCCTGGGAGGAGATTTCCGAACATTACGACACCGGAGACGAAGACAGTGATGACGCAGATGGCGGAAATCACGACTCAGACGCTACTGCTCCTGAAGAAGGGTTGTCCAGCGAAAAGCAGAATTCAGCATCAAAACACGCAGAAGTGAATGATGACACCGAATCCGTGTCCACTGGAGAGGAATCAACCACAAAGAAGCAGACCGACACCGAAGCGTCCTCTGACACCGCCGACAGCCACACGGAAACACCAAAAGCAGTCCCCGTGCCCATCGGTGACGATACGACTTCATCCC
>JALWFW010000261.1 GCA_027013865.1 Polyangiaceae bacterium
GCCGTAAAGACCGGCACGGTAGTAGGATACAAGGATGGCAGCGCCACTCCACAGGACCGGAAGGGCTGTGGAGCGCATACCAGTTGCCAGACCGGCGATGATATTGGTGGCAGGACCGGTCTTGGAGGCCTCAGCTATCTTGTGAACCGGAGAACGCTCCTTGGAGCAGTAATACTCCGTGGTGACGCCCACCAGCACTCCGGCGATGAGGCCGGCAACCGTGGCGCCGAAGATGTCCAGCCAGGACACCGTGATTTTGGAGGACCCAACGGCAGCGCCCATTTTCACGGGCTCGGGCATGAAGTACCAGGCTACTGCTGCGGTGACGATGAGCATCAGGATAGCTGCGGTGAAGGTACCTGTGTTGAGTGCCTTCTGGGGATCGTCGTCGTCACTCTTGGTACGCACCAGGAAGGTACCGAGTATGGAAGCCACGATACCCATGCCTGCGAGAATGAGGGGAAGCATGACCATGACCATTCCGGCATCCATTTTGTGGGACCCGGAAGTCGCCCATACTGCCGTGTAGCCGAGAACCATGGAACCGACGATAGAGCCCACATAAGACTCGAACAGGTCTGCTCCCATACCAGCCACGTCACCGACGTTGTCACCGACGTTGTCGGCTATGGTAGCGGGATTTCTGGGGTCGTCCTCGGGGATACCGGCTTCTACTTTACCCACGAGGTCTGCACCGACGTCAGCAGCCTTGGTGTAGATACCGCCACCCACACGTGCAAACAAAGCTATGGAAGATGCTCCCAGAGAGAAGCCCGTAAGTACCGTAACCACTCTCATGAGGGTTTCTGCCATGGAAGAGCCTGTAGGTACGACGTGCCATGTGTAATAGACGAGGAACAGGGTTCCGAGCCCCAGTACTCCGAGGCCCACCACGCTCATACCCATTACTGCGCCACCGGAGAAGGCGACCTTGAGAGCGTCGTTGAGGCTGGTGCGTGCTGCCGAGGTGGTGCGCACGTTGGCAAGAGTGGCAACTTTCATGCCAAAGTAACCTGCCAGGGCAGAGAACAGGGCACCCAAGATGAAGGACAGTGCCACGAGGGGGTTTTTGTAGGTGTTGGCAGTGCTTTCACCAAGGTTGGCGATTGCAAGGAGACCGGCGACCACGAGCACGAACCACAGCAGCACCTTGTACTCGCGGGAGAGGAATGCCATGGCACCCTCCTGGATGTAACCGGCTATTTCCTTCATTCTGTCTGTTCCGACTTCCTGTTTGGCAACCCAGGTAGCCTTCCACCAGGCAAACAGGAGTGCCAGGACTCCGAACAGGGGGAGAGAATAGATCCACAGGTTCATAATTAACCTCCTTCTTTGTGATCTTTATCGCTCTTACGGGAGTTTATCATCGTCATGGCCTTCTCCGGGCCGCGCTTCAATATAAGCTCCACCGCGTCTGAGACAAGCTCTAAAAACGGATAAAGCTCTTCTTTTTGATCACGATCAAATTCCATGAGGACATACCGTTCCAGGGAACGACCGGGATGGCCTATTCCCAGGCGCAGGCGGATGAAATTCTTCGTACCAAAGGCCGATACAATGGAATTGAGTCCGTTGTGTCCTGCAGTTCCCCCACCTATTTTCAGTTTCATCCTGAATGGCGGAAGATCCACCTCGTCGTGTAGCACGAGTATTTCTTCAGGCGGAATTTTTAGGAATCGTGCGGCCTTTTGAACGGAACGCCCACTGAGATTCATGTATGTCTGCGGGAAGAGAAGGTGCAGGGGCTCGGTGTCGGGATACAACACCCTTGTATAGAGTCCCTCGAATTTTTTGCTCCACTGCGGTGCATCCCATTTTCTAGCTAGATGTTCCAGTGCCAGAGCCCCCAGATTGTGACGGGTCAGGTAGTATTTCGGGCCTGGATTTCCCAGCCCAACAATCAGACGTGGCCTGGCCATGGTGAATTACACCGTGAAAATCGGACGCTGTGTGTCAGGAAAGCATAGCGATTCAGGCGCCTGCTTCCTCACCGGCTGCACCAGGTGTCTGAACCTTGGCACCACGTCCGGCTGAAATGATGACCAGAGCCTGACGTGCAGGCATGAGAAGCTGGACTCCCTCTGGAGGAGTAAGATTCTCGACGCGCAAGATCTCTCCGATCTTCATTGGAGTTACGTCGTATTCGATGGCAGCGGGGATCTCTGATGCCGGTGCCTTGATGGGCATCTCCCTGACCACCTGACGGAGTTTTCCACCCATCTTCACGCCTTCTGCGCGGCCGACTACCTTGAAGGGCACCATGGTCTTGACCATGTCTTCAGGTGAGACCCTCAGAAAATCCACGTGCAGCAGTTTGTCGGTAAGTGCCTCTATCTGGGCGTCCCGCACCACCACGGTAGTCGTCTCTTTGCCCTCTATCTCGAGCTCGAAGAAGGTATTACGCTTCTTCTCTGGGTCGAGGAACTTGAGAAGATCGTGGGGATTTACGAGTACCGGAATCTCTTCCTTGCCCTTACCGTACACGATGCCAGGAATGAGTCCCTTGGATCTGATCCTGTGGCTTCTGTTCTTTCCAAGCTCGTTTCTGACCTGAACCTTGAATTTTTTCAACTCCATCTCACCACTCCTTGCCTCATATATTGAAAAGTGAACTTATGGAATCCCCCAGATAGATGCGCTTTATGGCTTCAGCCAGTAGTTCAGCCACTGTAAGCTGCTTTATCTTACTGCATTGAGCAGCAGAATTCGCCAGGGGGATTGTATTGGTAATGACTACTTCCTTGAGTGCAGACTCACGGATGCGTTCCACGGCGGGAGGTGAAAGAACACCATGGGTGGCAACTGCGTATACCTCTGCTGCTCCGTGAGATATCAGAGCTTCTGCCGCCTTGGTCAGTGTCCCGGCAGTATCGATCATATCGTCGACTATTATCGCTTTTCGTCCCTTTACGTCGCCTACTATGTTCATGACTTCCGCATGATTGGGCTTGGGACGGCGTTTGTCTATGATGGCGATGGGGGCTTCCAGAGCAGCCGAATAATACCTGCACCGTTCTACACCACCGGCATCCGGTGATACAAGAACGATGTCCTCTCCACGGAATTTTTCCCTCAGATACGGATAGATGACAGGGAAGGCATAGAGATGATCCATTGGGATATCGAAGAATCCCTGAATCTGAGCTGCATGCAGGTCGAGTACCAGCACCCGTGTGGCTCCGGCAGTGGTAAGCAGGTTTGCCACCAATTTGGATGATATGGGGGTACGCGGTTTGTCTTTGCGATCCTGCCTTGCGTAGCCGTAGTAGGGGATTATGGCAGCAATGGAGCGTGCACTAGCCCGTCGCAGGGCGTCTATCATGATGAGAAGCTCCATGAGATTGTCATTGACCGGTGAGCTGGTGGACTGAATCACGAAGCAGTCCACGTTGCGGACGTTTTCTTCTATCCGCACGAAGATTTCACCATCGGCAAAGCGGCTGATTCGTACCTGTCCCGGAGGAATTTCCAGTTTACGGCAGATTTCATCAGCAAGAGGTTTGTTTGCATTGCCGGAAAATACGGCCAACTGTTTGGTAGCCATGATGCAAGTGCCTCACTCGGTGGTCAATGAGCTTCTTTCCACCCGAACAGCCGTGCCACTCATGACACGAGCTGAGGAACATATATAGTGTGAATATGGAATTGTCAACCGGCATTGAAGGATGTACAGGGCATGAAATGCTGTCTGCACCAACTTTGGTTGGAGAAAACCGGAATTAATCATCTGAAAACTAAAAAAATTGCCCCCTCTTGACTACGGGGTTACCAGGACTTAATATCCGCGCAACTTTTCGGGAGGGAGGTTCTGATATGGCTTCTGAAGTTGGAACTGATGCCAATTTTTCAAAGAAGGTACTCAAGAGTGATGTCCCCGTACTGGTGGATTTTTGGGCTCCGTGGTGTGGGCCTTGCCGTATGGTGAGTCCTATTCTCGAGTCCGTGGCAAAGGAATACAAGGGTCGTGCCAAGGTGGTGAAGGTAAACGTGGATGAAAATCCGAGGGTCGCATCCACGTATCGTATACGTGCCATTCCCACGGTGATGGCTTTTTACAAGGGCAAGGTCATCGGTACGGTGATGGGTGCCCGTCCCAAGTCCGAGTACGTCAAACTCATCACCAAAGCCCTTGTTTAGTTAAAACGGGCTCTTCCGGTATTTTCATGCCTTCAGACGACTGCAGTAAGGTGGAACAGAGGCTCAGGTGGGTTTTGGGTGCTGCCCAGGACGTCATAGTAGCCGCAGGACGCCGTGCTGCACGCCGCGCTGCCAGAAAGGCCTATGCCGAAACCCTCGAGCGTCTATCCTGTGCCATAGGAGACTACGAAGTACGTATCCGTGAGGTAGAGGAACGTATTGCAGAACATCTGGCCGATGTGGTTATTACGGTAGTATCAGAGATTCTGGAGGAGGAGTTTTCGGACAGGGGCAGGGTTCTCGGTTCCGTAAAAAGAGCTCTTTCGCATTTCCCGTGGCATGAACATGTGTGGATAAGGGTATCGCCGGATTCCATGGAGCTCGTAGCTCAGTACAGAAATTCGATTTCTTCGGTGTTTCCGGGTATATCCATGACGTTGGAGCAGGATCCATCTCTTCTTCCGGGAGAGGCTGTCATTCAGACACGCAGATCCCAGGTGTCCATCACGGCGTCTCAGTTCATACAGATGCTTAAAGAGTGGTATTCTGGTGGCTCCAATATAGTGGATTCATGATTGACGAGCGTCTGCTACGAGCACTTTACCCGCCTGCAGGTCTGCTTCGGCCTCGAACAATGTCCAGGGTACTGGGGATAAGAGGTCCTGTCGTGATGACGGGGGGCATGGATGCTGGCTTGGGTGAGGAAGTGCTGCTGTGCAGTTCGGATGGCAGCAGGAATGTTCGCGGAGTTATCTCCGGTTTTTGGGAAGACAGGATTATGGTCTCACCCTTGGACGATGTCTCTGGTATATCGCCTTCCTGGTTTGCTCGTCCCCTGGGTCGAACTCTGTCTGTGCCGGTGGGTCAGGAGCTTTTGGGACGCATCATCGACGCTACGGGTATGCCGCTCGATGGTGAACTGCGGATACGCAGAGTCAGGCCTGTGACACTGCCTGCCCCATCGGCCCTGGAACGTGTTCCTGTCTCTGAGCCCTTTCATACAGGTATCAGTGTGCTGGATTCCCTCATCACCCTGGGGCAGGGACAGCGTGTGGGGCTCTTTGCCGGTTCAGGTGTCGGGAAATCGACGTTCATTGGAATGCTCGCCAACAGCGATGCCGACGTCATAGTGCTGTGTTTGGTTGGGGAACGCGGACGCGAGGTCCGGGACTTCCTGGAACGTATCATGTCTCCGGACATCAGGTCCCGTACGGTGGCCATAGTTTCCACGAGTAGTGAAGCAGCGATAAGAAGGGTATATGCTCCACTCGCTGCAACGTCCGTGGCCGAATGGTTCAGGGATCAGGGACTCCATGTCCTGCTGCTAGTGGATTCCGTGACCAGGTATGCACGGGCGCTGCGAGAGCTGGGACTTTCCCTTGGAGAGATGCCTGCCCGCCGGGGTTACCCTCCTGGAGTATTTGCCCAGCTGCCACTTCTTTTTGAGCGGGCCGGCAGGACAGACCGTGGAGCCATCACCGGAATCTATACGGTTTTGGTTGAGGGTGGGGACCTGGAGGAGCCAGTATCCGATGAGGTCAGGGGTCTTGTAGACGGTCATATCGTCCTTTCGAGAGAGCTGGCTCAGCAGGGCATTTACCCTGCAGTGTCAGTGACTCAGAGCATATCGCGTCTTTTCGGTGAATTGACGGATTCCAGGCATCAGAAGGCGGCGAAGGTGGTGCGTCAGGCATTTGCCGTTCTCGATGAGACCAGACTGGCAAGGCGTATGGGAACGTATGTCAGGGGAGGCGATCCTTTCGTGGACAGGGTAGTGGACCTGGAAGGCGACCTGTGGCAGCTTGTGATTCAGCCCCAGGACGAGGTCGTAGACAAAGAAGAGTCTCTACGCAGACTCGTGGACGTGGCTAAACGGCTGGCAGGCTCCGCTGCATGAAGCGTGTCGCGACTCAGCATAGGGAGAAGCCGCCATCCACCCTGAGTACGGCGCCTGTCACGAAGTCGTTCGTTCTTAGGTATTCCAATGTACTGATGATGCTCTGAGCCCCACCGAGACGGCCGGTGAGAGTCCGTGATTCCCATTTTTCTGAGATTCCATCTCCGGATCCAATGACGTTGAGCGGTCCGGGGGCAATGACATTGACTCTGATGTCTGGGGCGAGGTGGAGGGCAAGGGAGCGTGCAGCACCTTCGAGTCCTGCCTTGGCTGCGTAGTATCCAGGTGCTCCCTCCCGAAGCGGATGCATGGTCCTGGCATCCCCCATGAATACTATGACACCACCGCAGGGCATGATTCCTGCCAGTTTTTCGGTCAGTAGGAGCGGGACCGTCAGGTTGGCTTCTATGAGTGATGAGGTAGAGCCGGTCCAAGAGCCTGTGGCAATAACTGCCAAGGTGGGCAGTCGCAGGTTTAGTGTCTCTCGAATATTTTCTTGTAACTTATTGAAATCATTGGTTAATTTTATAAATGCGACTTCTTGTGGCAAGCCTTTGGGTCGCTGTCTGGACACAGCCGTCACTGTAGAGAATCGGGCTTTGACCCCGTAGGTGGTAAGATGACGTCCCATGAAGCCGGAGGCTCCGGTAATCAGAAGATTCCATGAATTAGGGCTGTCAGAGTGACGGGTTGTGGACATAGATCAGGGAGAAGCCAACGAACCAGTGTTGCATGAAGTGATCGGGATCCAGTCCTGAGCAATCCTCTGTGGGTCCTGACCAGCATGTGTGTGCATAATAATTGTCATAGTATCTGATATTGATTCCCATTCTTATTCGCGGGTGCAGAACGTACTCAAGTCCCACGGCACCTACCACACCAAGGCCGGGGGTAACTAGAAGGTATGTGCCGGCATCTGGACCATCTGGGACTATGCGTCTCGAAAATAGTACCGAAAGAACCCCTCCTGCTCCGACCCTCATGTATACGTCCCTGTCCACCTCGAAAAGCCAGCTGTATGAGACGTCTAGCAGAAAGGAACCCGGACCAACATGATAGCGGGCATCTCCGGAGTAGGCGTTTATTAGCATACCCCCGCCAATACGTCCTAAGCCCCTGCGTCTCATTCCACCCACATAGATGCCGGTATTGGATATTATGGGAGGCTCGTTCCCCGTTTCCCATACAACGGCGCCATATCCCGGAATGACCATCAGTTCGGCATCGGGTGGAAGTGTCAGAATAGTCGTGATTAGGAGGACGAAGACCATTTTGCAAGCAGCTGCCTGGCATGTGCCAGTGCCTCGGGCGTATCCATGTCCTGCCAGGTTCCGTTGATGATATCCACGGTAAACATCCTTCCCCGTGAGGCAAGTGCCTTGACTCCATCACTTATGGATGGACGGTCGATACGGGACAGCTCTTCGGTCAGAGCTGGAGTTACCACGAACGCCCCTGTGTCAATGGCGTTATAGGAGGATATGTTTTTTCCAATATCAAGGATTCTTCCCGCATCGTCCGTTAGGACTTTGGTGGCATCGTCCATGTCGAAAATGGAGTCGAGATCCCGGTCGACGAGGAGATATGAAGAGTCCGCAGATATGTCCGTGTTCAAAAGAGGTGAGAATACGTCACCCAGGAATAAGTGATCAGACATGGTCATGAGCACGGGCTGATCGATGAAGCTTTTAGCTGCCAGTACGCTCAATCCGTTGGGCAGGTTCCACTGCTCATTGAAGAACCAGGACACGGCTCCCCGACCAAGGCGAGATTCTGTAAAACTGACTATTTCATCTCCACGATAACCCACGACTACTGCTATATCGCTGATTCCTGCCTCATGGAACTGACGTATCAGACGCAGTAGCGAGGGCTCACCGCCAATGGAGATCAGCGGTTTGGGGACGTCACCGCCCATGCGGCTGCCCAGACCTGCGGCCAGAACCAGTGCCCTGCGTACCATGGGTTATTCTCCCACCACGAGGCCGAGCTTTCTGCGAAGCTGGACGTGTTCTTCGGACAGTACGAATCTCATGGCCTCCTTGACGCGGTCTTTCGCCTTCATGCCAGTGATGCGGTCTTCTTCGTGTACCACCATGGCAATGGCTCTGCGCGGTTCGCCTGTGACGAGAACCGCACTACGGATGGAGGTTTTGTGGTTGGCAAGAATCCAACGGTTGACCTCTGGCAAGAAGTCGTCCCTATGCTGGAGGAATTTAGAAGCAAGGGGTTTGAGACTTTGTATGACAGCCGGAGGAACCTTCATCTGGATGTGCTTGGCAAGTTCTTCGACGGCGCGCGTCCTATCTTCGGGTGGCACGGGAGCTTTGTCACGTCCGAGGAGCACCAGGAATGCGGCCGAGGTGGTCAACGCGCCGGTCAGGATACCTGAGCCTATTTTGTCGAAAGTGATGCCGAGGGCGCCCCTGGGGTCCTCGCCAGCGGCCCGCAACTCCACGTAGTTGGACA
>JALWFW010000262.1 GCA_027013865.1 Polyangiaceae bacterium
CGCCGGAGGGCCACTTCAGGAAGTGAACGATCCGGGCATGGTGGTTCAGCATCCACCCATAAAAGGGGGAGTGGCCACGTCGATGGACGGCCCGTACTACGGACTGACTCCTGGACGCCCCGGCATCGCCATAGACAGGGCCATGTACTACCCCGGTCAGACCATACAGATCTATGTAACGGGTTCTTCGGGATTCAAGGATAATGCCTGGGTGGGTATCGTACCTTCCGAGATTCCCCACGGACAGGAATCCGTCAACGATAGATATGATCTTGCCTATAAACATATTCACAGCAAGACTTATGCACACTTCACCTTCCGTGCACCCACCAAGCCGGGTCGCTATGATTTCAGACTCAATTCCAGTGACAGCAGAGGCATAGAGGTGGCCTACATATCCTTCACGGTGTTCGACTACTCCACCGTATCGAATCCCACCCCTTCACCGCCGGCGGATTACAGGCGTCCGACCATCACCACAGACAAGGAATACTACCAGCCCGGAGAGACCGTAACAGTGAGATTCACGGCTTTTCCGGAGTTCAAGGACAATGCCTGGATTGGCATAGTACCGGCAGAGATTCCTCATGGTCAGGAATCACGTAATGACCGTTATGACATAGGCTATGAGCACCTTAAGGGACTAACCACTGGAACCGTGAAGTTCAGGCTTCCGTACAAGCCCGGACGTTATGACATCCGAATGAATGACACTGACAGCAACGGAAGTGAAGTGGCATACAAGACCATAGTGGTCTTCGACACATCCAATGGTCCCAATCCCAACCCGGCACCACCGGCGGATTACAAGCGTCCCACCTTGAGCCTGGACAAGACAGTGTATCACCCCGGAGAGACCATCACCGTGCAGTTCAAGGCCTATCCGTTCTACAAGGACAATGCCTGGATTGGTATAGTGCCCTCAGATATCCCTCATGGCTCTGAGGCACGTAACGACAGGTACGATCGCTCCTACCAACACCTTAAGGGCAGGGTCCAGGGTACCATGACTTTCAAGGCACCTGGGCCCGGACGTTACGATATCCGCATGAACGATACTGACAGTAACGGACGCGAAGTGACGTATGTTTCCTTTACGGTAAAGTGAATTCATCCGTAACCCACTGAAATAAAAGAATAAATTCAGATATTAGCATCAAGGGGTTCCCAAGGCGATACAGCCCGATTCGCCCTGTACACAGATGCGTTCCTGTCTGTTTTCCCGCCTGTGCTGGAAATAGGGAATCAATTCCGCTAATGTGCGGTTTACTGTTAGTGAGCCATGATACCCAAGGGCATTGTCAAAAAAGTCAAGAAGATAGAAATTCGAACCCGGGCGCTGGTCACGGACATGCTCAGCGGCCAGTACCAGAGCGCCTTCAAGGGCCGCGGCATGTCATTCGAGGAGGTGCGTAAGTACCAGCCCGGAGATGACATACGTCTCATAGACTGGAACGTCACCGCCCGCACCAATGACCCGTATATAAAGCTGTTTAGGGAAGAGCGCGAACTGACCATGCTGCTGCTGGTGGATGCCAGCGCGTCGTTCATGTTTGGCTCCCGGGAAATGACGAAGCGGGATTTCGCGGCCGAACTTGCGGCAGTACTGGCGTTTTCGGCCATACGCAACAACGACCGTGTCGGTCTGGTGGTTTTCACGGATACCATCGAAAAATTCGTGCCACCCAAAAAAGGACGTAAGCACGTGCTGCGGGTCGTTTCGGAGATACTAAATTTCCAGCCCAAGGGGCGTAATAGTGACGTGAGGGTTCCGCTGGAATTCGTCAGCAGGATATCCAAGCGCCGTTCCATCGTGTTTCTCGTGAGCGACTTCATCGTTCCAGAGTATGAGAAGGAAATGCGCATTGCTGCCCGGCGTCACGATCTCATTCCCGTAGTGGTGGAGGATCCCATGGAGCGCTCCATTCCTCCCATGGGGCTAGTGCAGTTCGAGGATCCTGAGACAGGCGACGTGATAACGTGGGACGTTACTCCCGCAGTGGCGCGCAAGTTCCGCAAGAAAGCAGAAAAGATAAGGCAGATGCGGAGCGAGATGTTCCGCAGACTTGATCTCGATTTTCTGGAACTTCTGGTTGGTGAGGACTATCTTCCCAGACTCACACAGTTCTTCCGTAACAGGGGCAGGAGGATGATAAGGTGACGGCTGTATTGCTCATGGTTCTCCTGACGGTGCCCGTGGTGCACATAGAGGTGCCCCGGCGGGTCGAGGTGGAAGAACCGTTCGACGTTGAAATCTCCATAACCAGAGATCCGCAGGAGAAGCTGCGCCCCATATCCTTTGGCACCATCGGCCGCATAGTTTTTGGGGACAGGGTAGTTACCCGTAAGACAGAAAAGCTGGATTCGGGCCGAATCCGTCAAGTACTGGTCATGAAGGCCCGTGCCAGACTGTCAGATCACATTCTGGACCGCCGGCTGGCACGTCTGCAGGCCAAACTGGAGCGCTACCGCTCGTCGTCGGATCCTTTAATAAGATCCAAGGTCGCGGATATTGAAAAAAAGATCAATAAAATAAATAAGTTATACGGATTCCCTTCTCTTCCTATATTGTATGTGGATGAAAATGGCAAGGATTCCAAGGTGGAAACCAAAGCCCTGAATCGCGATGAATTCGAGGTGATATCTCCCCTGAAAGGCCAGTCGGGGGCCACTCTCAAGGAACCCCTTGCAAAAGACAACCTCAAGAGCGGTGGTCCGAGATGGCGTCTTTTTTCCGTATACCAGCGCAATGTATATCTGGAGTACGCTCTTTACGGAGCTCTAGCAGCCCTGCTTCTCCTCGGACTGGGTCGTCTCCTGCGAAGATATCTCGCCGGTCGCCGCAGGGACGAGCCGCCACCCCCCCCGAGGCCTGCCCACGAAGTAGCCTATGAGGAACTGTCGCGTCTGGGAGAGATGATCCCCCTCAAATCCGAGAAAGAGCAGGAAATATTCGCCTTTGGTTTGTCTGAGACCATCCGGAGGTACTTTGGCGCACGATTCGGCTTCGATGGCCTCGAGATGACGGTGACGGAATTCATGGAGGAGATGTCCAGACATCACACCCCTGGTATTCTCAAGGACGACATCCACGAATTTCTGGAATCCCTGGAGATGGTGAAGTTTGCCAAGATGCCGCTGTCAGACAGCGAGGCCCGCGATCTTCTGGAGCGGGCCCATGTCTATGTGGAACGTACGTATGAACCTGAAGAAGATGACGATACCGAAGTGAATTTCGCCAACATGGAGATGCAGATGAAAAAAGCGCGGAGGAATACTGACGGTGTTCCGGTCCGCCAGACGCATTCTGAGGATACGGATGACCGAGACAGATGGGCACCACCGTCTGACAGCAGTCCGTCGGCAGACAGCAGGGAGGAGAAGGATGTCTGACAGAAAACGGCTTTCTCCCTCTCCTGAGTTTGGTGTCAAGTCCAGGTACAAAGCGACTTCTTCGCTGCGCAGCGTGGTGAACTGGTACTTTCCCTGGTTCATGCTGGCCTTTGGTCTTGCAGTGATGGCTTATCTCGTGCGTGAGTATTTCGCTCTCGTGACACTGTACTACAAAAGACCTTGGGCGCTGTATCTACTTGTAATCATTCCATTTTTGGCATGGCATGTCATAAGACGGGATGAGAGGAGACGTCCGTCCCTCATTTATTCCAGGCTGTCCCTCCTTACGGCGGTGTCTCCCGGGCGGGGCATATACCTGCGATGGTTGGCACCCATACTGCGTATCATGGGGCTTTCGCTCCTCATTTTCATCATGTCGGGTCCGGTGGTACGTAAGGTTCATGTCGAAAGGGACGAGAAGGGTATCGATATCGTGGTAGCCCTAGACATCTCAGGATCCATGGAAAACGGAGACATACTGCCAAACAGATTGGAGGCAGCAAAAGAGGTTGTGGAGCGCTTCATCTCAAAGCGTCCCCATGACCGTATTGGTCTCGTCCTGTTCGGTCAGAATGCCTATCCATACTGCCCTCTGACCCTGGATCACAAAGTGGTCACCGAGTTGCTGCGCAAGGTGCAGTTGCGCACCATAGATCCCGGTAGGGCCACGGCAATAGGAGACGCCCTGGGTACGGCACTCAACATGCTGCGCAAGTCCGATGCGCCCACCCGGGTCATCATCCTAGTGACCGATGGACTGAACAACTCGGGAATCATATCGCCAAAGGAAGCAGCCGACTATGCCTCCCGAATGGGGGTGAAGATCTACACCATCCTCATGGGGGATCCCAACTACAGATCCCGGGGGCTGTTCGGAGCGCTCCTCGGACCCTCCAGACCGACGGTGAATCCCAAGCTACTGGAGGAGATCTCTGCAAAAACGGGTGGTACCTCGTATCTTGCAGCGGATCGTGCTGCTCTTTATTCAAAATTTCAGCGCATCCTCGATCAGATGGAACGCAAGACATTCGTCACCAAAATAGTACAGGATGAGGATATGGGTCATGCCATGCTGATTCCGGTATTCATGCTCCTCGGGACGGAACTACTTTTGGGCTGGTGGCTGTCAAGGAGGCTGCCATGAACTGGGTCAACCTTCACGGTATGTATGATCCTACGTCTCCGGGGTTCTGGATTCTCGTTGGCATAATCGGAGCCATATTCCTGCTCGTGGTGGGCAGTGTCCACGCCCGCAGGCGTCTCAGCCGGCACATGGATTCTAGGCTTCTGAAGCACCTCGTGGTGGGCAGGAGCTCCGTGATTCCTGTGATTCGTGGCGTTTTCATCATTTCGGCACTCATCCTCATGTATGTTGCCTGGCTGCGTCCCCAGACCGACGGTCCGGTTTATAAGTTCAAGGCAAAGGGCCTCGATATCGTGGTGTGTCTGGACTTTTCAAAGAGTATGCACGTCCGGGACATGGCAGGATCCCGTCTGGATCAGGCCAAGCGTGAACTAGCACGTCTCATTTCAAAACTTGCGGGTGACAGACTGGGATTCGTGGCGTTTTCAGGCACGGTAATGACCTATCCACTCACGACGGATCATGAGTCCACCAGGCTTTTCTGGGAGGATCTTCAGCCTGAGGACATGCCTGTGGGAGGGACGGCCATAGGCAAGGCTCTTCAGGCTGCTGAAAAGCTCCTTCTTGACGTCAGGGGCAAAGTGCACTCCAGAGCTCAGGTGGTGGTTCTTCTCACAGACGGAGAGGACAATACAGGAGATCCTGATCCGATGGAAGTCGCCAAGGATCTGAGAGAGAAGGGTATACGGGTCTATACCATAGGAATAGGCAGTACCAAACCCGAACTCATTCCGAAGTACGATGAAAAAGGTCAGCAGGTGGGCTACCAGAAGGAGGGGGGGAAGTATGCCACCAGCCGTCTCGATGAAAATCTGCTCATGAAGATAGCCGACATGACCGGAGGTGCCTATATTCGTTCTTCAAAGAGTGATTTTGGAACGGACAGACTGCTTGCCCATCTTTCGCATCTGAAGCGTACGGCAGAGGTAATAAAGACCATAAAACTGAAAAACGAGGAATATTACTGGTTCCTGTATCCTGCGGCCATACTCTTGATACTGGAGCTGCTTCTGCTTGGTGACAGGCGTATTTTCGGGGAAACACGCCGTAGTTTTGGTGATGCAGGTGTTTCTGGAGAGCGGTCTGATGGGCGTGGGAAGAAGGAAGGAGGTGGATCATGAGCGCAGTAGCGCTGGCGGTCATGATGCTCGTGTCGTGGAATCCTTTCAGAATAGAGGTCCCTGCTGTGAGACGAGGCAATGAGGCCATGCGGGCTGGCAGGTATACTCAGGCAGAAAAAGAGTACAGGGACGCTCTGATCCAGCATCCCGATGACCCGCGTGTCCTTTACAATCTTGGTCTTTCCCTGCTGGCTCAGGGTAAATACGGTGAGGCCGAAGCCATCCTGAACAAAGCTGATCAGGCAGACAGTAAGGAAGGGGACGATACCATACGTGAATCCGACAGACACGAGATAAGGTATCAATCGCGCTTTCATGCCGGTATAGCCAGATTTCACATGGGTGATAAGGAACTACAGCAGTACAAACCCATGAAGGTAGACATACAGACCAAATTCAATGCCTTCGAGTCGGCTTCGGATGATCAGACCAAGACTCAAGCCGCTCAGAAGGCTCTGCAGGCCATCTCTGCGGCCCGCAAGGTCCTGAATCGTGCAGAAGAAAATTACAAGGGTGCGGCTGATATGTTTGATGCTGCCATCAGTGTGCGTTCGGAGGAGGAGGCCATTCATAACCGAGAGCTGGCTCAGGATCGTATAGAAAACGTGGAGGATGAACGGGACTGGCTCGATCAGCTGGAGGAAAAGCTGCGTCAGTTCCAGTCCAACCAGCAGAAGAAGCAGCAGAGCCAGAAAAAGGACAAACAGAACCAGCAACAAAAGCCCAACCAGCAAAAGCAACAGCAAAATCAGCAAAAACAGCAGCAAAAGCAACAAAAGCAGCAGCAAAACCAGCAAAACCAGCAAAACCAGCAGCAAAAGCCCAATCAACAAAAGCAGCAAAAACAGTCGAATTCGGGCAAACAACAGGAACAGAAACGTCAGCAGTCTCAGCAGAAACAGCAGTCTCAGCAGCAGACGCAGAAACAAGACAAGCGTGGTGACAGCAAAAAGGGTGGCTGGAAGAATCCAAAACATGCCAAAGGACAGGGGGATGCCAAGCAGAAAGGTACCCGGAAAAAGGTGGATCCTGCATTGAGGGCGGTTTATAGAGCGCTGGACGAGTTGAAGGCCCGTCAAAGAAGGCTGATGAGGCAGCGGTTTATGCAGATGCGCCGTTACAGACGTAAATCAGTGAAAGACTGGTGATGAGCCCGGGCACTGTGGTGCTGTCCAGTTCCATGGAAGAGCACCCAGGCGGCCGTACGGTCAGGTAACCCCGTCCAATCGGGTTTGTGCCCCGGCATATTTGTCCTGAATTTACTGTTTGGTAATACTGAGATCACCGAGAAAAAAATTCAGTTCTTTTTGTTGCGGTTTTTCATCAGCCGTTTGAGGGTATCACCTGCTTTGGAACAGGCGTCGTAAAGTTGGGGAGCCCTTTCGGATGCCGTTTTAGGATTGGAGGGAACGCCTGCCGCCAGCAAAATGGTTCTGTCCCCCACCTTGATGGACGCCCCCAAGATTACGTCTTCTTTTTGTGCATCCAAAATGGCCATGAGCCTGCGGTTGGCAACGGTGGACTCTGGTTTGCCCAAGAAGAAGTCTTCCTGGTAGATGGTGGCAAGGAATGAGCTCCTGTCGTCCGGGAGCATGATTCCGTAGACGTCGTAGGCACTCAGGTCGCCTCCAAATGCGCGCCAGCCAACGATGAGCCCGTCCAGGCACATGAATAGGGCGAAGGTCCTGAAGGTTCCTGATGCAAAACGCTCGAACACCTCAGCAAACTCGTCCTTGGTATTCACTCGCTCAAAGGCGCTGTCCAGCTCTTCAATGGATATGGGTTCCAGGTGTATGTTTTCTTTTCTCAGTGAATGGAGTTCCTCTACTGGTTTGGCGACTTTCTCGACCAGCATCTCCGTTAGAAGTTCATAGGTCTGGTAGAGTGCCTCTGAAGGTAGTGTCAGTTCGCCTTCCACAGGCAGGAGACGCAGGGCTGGTAGATGAAGATCGTGTGCCTCGTCCCCTTGATCCTCTGCCATGACAGGAGACATATGCCTGCGATCGTCCTCCTTGCCTACTCCGTTGAGACGCCCCTGAGCATACAGATGAATATTAGGCAGATCGGATGCCATGTAACATATGGCGAGATCGTACTGGAAGCGCAGCGTGGAAACGATGAATATTTCCACCTCGAAGCCGAGTATGTTGGAGAGATGCTCCTGCATCTCGTTGCGGTTTGCCGCCGGAGGAGGAGCGACGAGCACCTGAAGTTTGTTTTCCTCAGGGAATATTCTGTAGGGTAATGCCCCCAATTCCCTGATGGTTTCCAGATCCAGTACCTCTATGGCGTTCTCATCCGGTATAGGGCTGCTTTCAGGCGGGATTGGGTATCCGTATACGGAAGAGAGGTACTGATTCAGAGTGTCTTCTGATATGTGGCCTTCCACTAGGAGGATGAAATCGTGTGGGAGCCCCGTGATACGCGCTTCGGTTATCACCAGGCGGCCCTGGGTTTCAAGAATCTGCCCGTCAGTAAGGAGATCGCTCAGCAGTTGTGCATTCATGATTCAATGGTGCCCGAATGGGCAGGGTCGGTCAAGGAATCGACTTGAGTCCCCTTGAGCATGGCGAGGATCCGCCCTACGAGATAGAAGGATCCCGTCACCAGCACCATGCCCTGATCAGGAGGTTCCAGAGCTTCCTCTATTGTCATATTCAAGACAGGCATGTTGTTTTCTTTAATGATATCAGCAAGTTGCGAAGGATTCATTCCTCGGGTGCCATCAGGGGATACGGCTATCATGGGAGCTCCAAGGGATGAAAGTATGCGTATGGATGAACGCACGTCCTTGTCTTCCATCATTCCGGTGATGATTCTGGATACGTGCAGTCCCTCATCCCGAATGGTGTCTACCAGAGTCTGAAGCGCCTGAGGATTGTGCGCCCCGTCCAGTAGAATGTGACCGATTTTCTGGAATCTGCCTTGCCAGGAAATGTTCAACCCCCGAAGTACTGCCTGGTCCAGCGGTTCATTCAGGTGGAGCCGTGCCGCAGTCAGAGCCACTGCCATATTGGACACATGGTGACTTCCCTTGAGAGGTAACGGGGTATGTACTGTTTCACCGTCCATGTGCCAGATTACATTGCCATTTTGGTCCTGCTCTGCCCGAAACTCTTCTCCAAGGGCACTTACAGCGGCACCTTTTGCCCTTGCCACTGCTCTGATGACCTGAAACAGGCGCTTGTCCAGCATACCGATGACGGCCATACCGTTGGCAGCAATGGCTCCGGCTTTTTCCCAGGCAACATTTTCTGGCCAAGCGGTGAGTAGACTGGCGTGGTCCAGTCCTATGGATGTGATGGCCGTGATTCGGGCAGGAACTGCTGTAGTGGAGTCCAGTCGTCCGCCCAGTCCAGCCTCGAATATGGCCACATCCACGTTCTGTTCCCTGAATAGGATGTGTGCCGCAACAGTGGAGGTCTCGAAGAAGGTCAAGTCCGCTCCCAGGGACTGAGCGCGGTCTATTGCCCTACTGAGTTCGGCCCACTGTACCGGAGTTCCGTTTATTCTGAATCGTTCAGTATAATCTATCAGGTGCGGGGAAGTGAAGAGTCCGGTCTTCAGTCCGTGAGCCCTTAGTATGGCTTCCAGGAATGCGGCTGTGGATCCTTTTCCGTTGGTTCCTGCAATCCTGATGGAAGGGGCGCCGTCTCCTGCCATCCTTATGGCCCTGAGCATATTCTCGAGGCCGTACTTGATCCCCTTGCGTTTCAGATTGAAAAGACGGTCCAGCACCTCTTCACGGTGCATCGTTTTTCTCCTTTAATTCGAGAAACTCCAAAAATTCCTTGTAGTTATCATCTTCGGGTATGAGAAAACCGTCCTGATGGGGAACAATCAGATGTGCCTGGGAAAGTTTGTCCAGAATTTCACTCGTTTCTCCCAGAGGAAGGCCGGTAAAGTTTGAGAGTTGATGGGTAGATACTGGAACGATTGTCCCGTGGGGCTCCCGGCGACCTTCTTCTTGGGCATGATGGTGAAGTGCAAGCATCACACGGTATGTACGGTCCTCCATCAGCAGGGTTTCTATCTGATGGTTCGCCTTCAGCAGACGTTCAGCCAGGCTTTTCATCATTTTTATGGCAATGTCAGAGTGGGACTGAATCATGTTGTGGAATACCCGCCGGTTCACTATGAGGATACGCGACGGACTGACTACCGTAGCAGTAGCACTTCTGGGACGTCCAAGAAGGAGAGCCATCTCACCGAAGAAACCACCGTCTTTTATGATGCTCAGCACATATTCACGTCCTGCAATACGGCGCGAGATTCTGACAGCGCCTTCTTTGACGATATACATGTCTTCACCGGGCTCATTTTCAGTGAAGAGGACGGTTCCGGGGGTAAATTCCTTGATATACAGGCGTTCGAAGTCGCTGTTCATGGTCAAGGGCACCTTCTCCCGTCAGATACGGAATATCCATATTAGTAAGAAATCTGCGGATGGAAATAAACATATTTGCTGCTGATTCAAAAAGGATGAACACGTCTTCGGAGTGAAGGCCGCTCAGATGATTTTCTGGTATGAAGTAGAGGCTTTTTCCGGCTTCAGTATGGACCGGAGATCATGGAAGGTGATTACTGTGTGGCATCGCAGGATTCACATGTGGAAGCCCAGTAAGGATGCTGTCCAGAGCAGTAACGGCAGGAATAATCCTGGCAGTCGATGAATCCGTCGCCGTCGTTGTCTATACCGTCAGCACAAGTGATGGCATTGCCCTCGCATACGGTGACTACGGGTGAACGCTGACAGGAGAAGTCGTCGCAGTCGATAAAACCGTTGCCATCGTTGTCTGTACCGTCGGAGCAGGCTGCGTCGGTGACTTCGGCATTGGAGCACTGTCCGGCATACTGGCAGTCGAAGTCATCGCAGTCGGTGAAACCGTCGCCGTCATTGTCCTGATGGTCAGAGCACTCGGTTTCCGTGCAGCCAGGGGCGTCTTTGCAGTCTTTGTCCTGGCAGTCGGTGTATCCGTCGCCGTCGTTGTCCTGATGGTCAGAGCACTCAGAGCCAGTCTCGAAGCTGGCGTCACAAGTGGGTTCATTCATGCAGTCGAAATCTTCGCAATCGGCGTATCCGTCGCCGTCGTTGTCCTGATGGTCAGTGCAGTTGGTCTCACGGCACACGGTTACGTTGGGATGCCCGTAACAGGAGGGATCCTCACAGTCGGTGAGACCGTCGCCGTCGTTGTCTGTGCCGTCTGTACAGAGGGTGGCATCATTCTCGATTCCGGGGGCGCAGTCGCCGGTGCCTTTGCAGTCGAAATCGTTACAGTCGGTGTATCCGTCGCCGTCGTTGTCTGTGCCGTCTGTGCAGTTGGTCTCGATGCAGGGAGGGTTACCCCAGCAGTCGCGGTCTTCGCAGTCGGCGAAACCGTCGCCGTCGTTGTCCTGGTTGTCGTCGCAGATCTCAGTGGTGATCTGGGGGCATGCAGAGTCGTCTGCAGAAACTTTGATGTCGTCGGCGGAGCGGGGCAGCAGGTAATAACCGTAGAAGTAAGTGACTATTCCGGTGACCTCGGAGAGGCAGGCACCCTGGGCCACATCTGTGATTGATGCGAGATCCACGAGATCGTCCTGCATTTTTGTGCCAGGAGTCAGATAAACCTCGTAACGTCCTTTGGTATTACGCAGATCGTTTATTTCGCGGACACGAACGTTCTTGATCTTGACCAGGACGCCTTCCCACTGCTCGCCGGTGGCGACGGAGTTGAGATCACTGGCGTCTATCTCTACCGGCTCCACAGGGGTGGTCTGTCCGATGATACTCAGGGACGCCTGGGATATCTCGGTTACGGGATCCTCGAACTCGTCGTTGTAGTTCCACTCGTCCTTGACTCCGGAGATATCCACGGCTGTGCCTATGGTGAGTTGATCAAGGGCGCCGGTCAGGAATGATGGGTTATAAACCTGTACTCCAGACCAGGCACCGCCGGTGGGCTCTGATACCCAGATATTTCCGGTGCGGCTACCGTAATTGTCCACGGCTGTCACCACGACACCCTTGAGGGTCACACTGTCGTCCTTGTTGAGAAACCCCTGCTCATTGGGATTTTGTACCTGCTGAACAGTGTTGTCGTTGGAATTGTTGTTGGAGTTTGTATTGCTGTTGGAGGAGTTGTTGGAGGAGTTGTTGGAGGAGTTGTTGGAGGAACCTCCGCCTCCGTCGTCGTCACAGGCTCCCGTGACCAGTGTAAGTGCAGTAAAAAGGGCAAGCAATATTTTGAGATTTCTCATGGTTTGAACCTCCTGAAACGCGAATAGTACCACCTTACAGTTATTGGTGCAAGCAGTGACAGCCCTACGAGAGCCTGCACCCGTTCTTGAAGCAAAAGCATGTCCGGTCAGGAAGGCATACCACGCACCCTTGCAGGACAACCCGACAGCCCTGCTATTGGCTGCTGGAGGTGCAGACCGTGTTTAATTAGGATGGCGTGATAGATCTTTAGGTAAGAATGGCGGAATTCGACTATCCCAGAGTATGGTGTTGCAATGATTTTTTCGCACTATAGATTGTGCCCCATGCAGACAATAGTCCTGACGATGATACTGATCTTGGCATTCCCGCGTATGAATGCCAATAGCGTTTCTGATGCCACCACCTTATCACATGAAGAATATACTCATACAGGGATGGGCGAGACACGGACTTCTGGAGGATATTCCGGATCCAGCAGGGATAGATACCTCAAAGTATCAGGTGTTTTTACCGGAGTTACCGCTCTCACCGTTCTCGCCGGAATGCAGATGTGGAAATGGGGTTCTACGGTCCATTTCAAGGCTCATCCGGATGGCTGGTTCGAGAGGACCCAGACCCATGGCGGTGCTGACAAGGTAGGTCATGCATGGATGATGTTCGTAGCCGCACGGGGGGCTACCGCATACTTCCGCACACTGTATCCTTCCGATAGCCGGACACCTGCCTATCTTGGAGCGCTGCTATCCGTATTCATGGGTGTGGGTATAGAAATTGGAGATGGTTTTGCCACGGATTACGGCTTCTCCTACACGGATCTGGTATTCGATTTGCTTGGAACGGCCATTGCCCTTGGGATGGAGTTATGGCCATGGTTCGACGATCTGATTGATTTTTCCGTATGGGCAGTTCCAACGCCTGGTTTCCTCACCGACGATAATCCCAACAGGTTCGACATAGCCACTGACTATTCTGGCCACCTGGTCACTGTACACCTGCGGCTTGGAGGTATTCCGCAGTTAAGGCATACCCTCATGGAGGCGTTTAGAGTGGACTTGGGCTATTTCACCAAGTGTTACCAACCCTACGATCGGTGCTCCTATGAGATGACAGGGACTCATCGGTATGAGACCCGCAACATATATTTCGGTATCTCACTCGACATGGCACGTCTCATAGAAAAAGGCGGCGGACCGCATTGGCTTGGTGTGTTTTCCCGTTATTACAATTTGTGGGGCTTTTTTCCTACAGGATTGAACATGGACCTCAATCATGGCGGGAAGATCTCTCCTGGACTTTCTACACCCCTGCATTCGGAATGAAATTCAGAGAAGTGATCCTGTTTTGTAACTGAGAAATATACAAAAAATCTTCTGAGTGGACTGTGTTATCTTCCCATATCTCTTTATGTGTCATGCGACGGGGCTGAAGAAGTGGCTAAAATATTAGTTATTTCAACTAGTTATACCATTGATGTTTGGTGGCGAAAAAATGACTTGACCATGACTGACTATTTTGCAACATCTTCACGGTCTCGCTTGACAACCACGTCAAGAAGGACTATATAAGCTGACCGCAACCGACGCTGGTCGGCCGGACGGTCAAGATGCTGGCGTAGCTCAATCGGTAGAGCGGCTGATTTGTAATCAGCAGGTTGCGGGTTCGAGTCCCATCGCCAGCTCAATATACCGCAGCTCCGATGGCAGATTCGGACGCTGCTTTTCTCGGTGGGGTTCCCGAGTGGCCAAAGGGGACGGGCTGTAAACCCGTTGGCTTCAGCCTACGGTGGTTCGAATCCACCCCCCACCACCAGTTTTATGCTGGGCGGGAATAGCTCAGTTGGTAGAGCATCAGCCTTCCAAGCTGAGGGCCGCGGGTTCGAGTCCCGTTTCCCGCTCCAACGCCTGTCTGGTACCTGCCCAGACGACTTCAAGTGTCTCTGCCCACGTAGCTCAGCAGGTAGAGCACCTCCTTGGTAAGGAGGAGGTCACCGGTTCAAGTCCGGTCGTGGGCTCAATTAAAACCCTATAATTTTGGGTCCGTTACATAAAGCGGACCGGATGGAGGATTCGTGATGGCTAAGGAAAAATTCGAAAGGACTAAGCCTCACCTGAACGTTGGTACAATTGGTCACATCGACCATGGCAAGACTACTCTGACTGCCGCTATGACGAAGTACCTCTCCTTCAAAGGCTTCGCCGAGTTCACTCCCTTTGATGAGATCGACAAGGCCCCCGAGGAGAAGGCCCGCGGTATTACGATCAACACTGCTCACGTTGAGTATCAGACAGATAATCGTCACTATGCTCACGTCGACTGCCCCGGTCATGCTGACTACATCAAGAACATGATCACAGGAGCAGCTCAGATGGACGGCGCCATCCTCGTGGTTTCCGCTCCTGATGGCCCTATGCCCCAGACCCGTGAGCACGTGCTTCTGGCCCGTCAGGTCAACGTGCCCTACATCATCGTCTATCTCAACAAGATGGACATGATGGAGGACGAGGAGCTCGTCGAGCTGGTTGAGGAAGAAGTACGCGATCTCCTCAATCAGTATGAGTTCCCCGGAGACGAAGTGCCGATCGTCAAAGGCTCTGCTCTGAAGGCCCTCGAGTCTGATGATCCCAACGATCCCGCATATGCCTCCATCCAGGAGCTTCTGGACGCTCTGGATACCTACATTCCCGAGCCGATCCGTGACGTGGATAAGCCCTTCCTTATGCCTATCGAGGACGTGTTCTCCATCACTGGTCGTGGTACAGTCGTGACCGGCCGTGTGGAGCGCGGAATCATCAAGCCTGGTGATGAGGTCGAGATCGTCGGTCTGAGCGAGAAGCCCTTCAAGACTGTCGCCACCTCCCTTGAGATGTTCCGCAAGATCCTCGACGATGCCCGCGCTGGTGAGAACGTTGGTGTCCTCCTCCGCGGTATCAAGAAGGACGAGGTGGAGCGCGGTATGGTTCTGGCTAAGCCCGGCACCATTACTCCTCACACCAAGTTCAAGGCTCAGGTGTACGTCCTCAAGAAGGACGAGGGTGGTCGTCATAAGCCCTTCAAGACCGGTTATCGTCCCCAGTTCTACTTCAGGACGACGGACGTCACTGGAACCATCACCCTTCCCGAGGGTACCGAGATGGTGCTGCCTGGCGAGCATGTCAATATGATCGTCGAGCTCATCGCTCCTATCGCTCTCGAGAAAGAGCTTCGTTTCGCCATCCGTGAGGGCGGCAGGACAGTCGGTTCCGGTGTCGTAACCGAGATCATCGAGTAACAGGTGTAACGATGGGCAACAGAATCATCGTCACCCTGGAGTGTACGGTCTGCAAACACCGTAACTACACGACGACCAAGAACAAGAGGCGTACTCCTGATCGCCTTCAGTTCAAAAAGTATTGCCCCACATGTCGGCGTCATACGCTCCACAAGGAGACACGCTGACGAATCGTCTCGATGATGAGTCGAATCACAGGAGGGTCTTGACGGGCCCTCCTGTGTGTAGGGCAGTAGCTCTAATTGGTAGAGCAACGGTCTCCAAAACCGTGGGTTGGGGGTTCGAATCCCTCCTGCCCTGCCACTCTATCTCCTTGACATTGCATGATTTTTCTTGACACAAAGCTTCCCATAGCTTATGGGAGTAGACCATGAGTGCTAAGAAGTACGTTCATCTGGTATTCCTCGTAGCAATGATCATCTTTTCGTGGTTCTTCATAAAGGCCACGGATCTCGTCTGGTCCTATTTTGCCCGTCCGAGTGAACTGTGGGTCAACTTCATAGGTATACTGCTCGGCATCGGGAGTGTGGCCTACTACTGGCGCAAAGAGGAAGTCTTTGAGCAGGTAGAGGCCGTAGTGAGTGAGCTTTCCAGGGTTACCTGGCCCACTAGGGAAGAAACCTCATCAGCAACCGTGGTGGTCATAATAACTGTTTTCATCGCTGCGGGGCTGATGGGATTTTTTGATTTCTTCTGGGCTGTGGTTACAGACTGGATCCTCCTCTCCTGAGAGGATACTGATATGAAGTGGTACATAGTACACACATTTACGAATTCCGAAGATGCGGTTAAGACGCTCATCAAGAAGCGTGCTCAGGCCGCAGGGCTGGCAGATCAGATCGGCCAGATCCTCATTCCTGTGGAACGGGTAATAGATGTAAAGAAAGGGGAGAAGCGTACGGTCACCCGCAAGCTTTATCCCGGTTATGTCTTCATTCAGATGGAGATGAACAAGGAGACATGGCAGCTTGTACGTCATACCCCCAAGGTCACCGGTTTCATGGGTGGTCAGGATCCCCGTCCAGTGCCTGAACACGAGATAGAGCGTATTCTCAAGCTCATGAGTGAGGGCGCAGAGAATCCAAAACCCAAGGTACAGTATTCCAAGGGTGAGACCATCCGAGTCATTGACGGTCCCTTCGCCAACTTTACCGGTACAGTGGAAGAGGTGGATCTAGACCGTCAGAAACTGAAGGTTTTGGTTTCCATCTTTGGACGTTCCACACCTGTTCAGCTCGACTTCGATCAGGTTGAGAAGATAGAAGAGTAAGTGTCATCAGGTTGATGACGTCTGCTGTCACTTCTCAGCATCATAGAATTATCCTTTTACGAAGCATAGAAGGGGGAAGATCATGGCTCTTCCGTTCATACACATCCCCGTCCGTGTCTATATGTCTGTAATGTGATTTTTTGGAAAATGACTGGTACGGGTGGAATATTGTGAATTTTTGAACGGTTTGCGGTATAAAGGCTGTAAGAGGCGCACTTAAAGACTTAATTTTTTATTTTCTTGTTCTAATATTGCTGCCTCGAAGGAGGATGTGATGTCCATTACACGATACAGGCTTATTTCAGGAATTTTGGTGACTGCAGGGCTTGCTGCGGCAGTGTATCTTTCCGTGCTGCATGTGAAGGTCTACACCGATCCATCATTCCATTCCGTGTGTGCCATAAGCTCTGGATTCAACTGTGAGACAGTGGCTGAAAGTCCGTATTCCATATTTTTGGGTATACCTATTTCTGTATGGGGCGTTCTTGGATATCTAGCCATGGCCCTCGCACTCGCATGGAGCGTGTTTCAGGAGGATTTGGCCCCAATGGGAGCCATGTTTATTCTCGCCCTCTTTTCATCTTTTACTTCTATGGTGTTGGGTTACATCTCTGTTACCCGAATATCGTCTGTATGTATATTCTGCTGCTTTACATACATAGTGAATTTTCTTCTTTTGGGTCTGACATGGTGGACGGTTAAGGGCAGGCTCAGAGAAGCACTGGCTGCTTTGATAGCAGCTGCCCGGAGTCATCTCGTTTTTACATTATCGTTGCTGGTTGCGGGGGGAGTCTTCCTATTGGCTCTTGTGTTTTATTATCCGCATTACTGGGAGAAGAGCAGGGTGAGTCTTCATGCAGTGAATGAGGGAGGGGGGCGTCACGCTGCCCAGTCCGCAGGTGAATCTGGCAGATCTGATGTCGTAGGTAGGAACCAAAGGTCTGGGAATGCCGGGAATCATGATGTATCTAGCGGCGTGGACAAAGACGGTCATCCGTGGTTTGGTGCATCTGATCCTGTTGTAATCATTCATGAATACAGCGATTACCAGTGTCCTTTCTGTGCTCATTTTCATGCCATGGCCCGGGCACTCGTAGAGAAGTACCCCAAAAAAATCCGTCTGGTACATCACAACTTTCCTCTGGATCAGGCATGTAATCCCATGATTGGCAGGCCATTTCATCCAGATGCGTGCCGTCGGGCCCGCCTTTCTCTGTGTGCCCTTGAGAAAGGCCGGTTCTGGAAGGGCAATGATTGGCTATTCTCGCACAGGAAAGATTCCTTCAGCAATGAAAGCTTTGCCTCTGGTGTGGGTTTGGATGCTGCTTGGGTAAAGACCTGCATGAAGTCGGAAAAAACCTCCGAGAAACTCATGGATGATATTCAGAAGGGCATTTCCATGAGACTGGAAGGCACTCCGACTTATGTGGTGAACGGAAAGAAATACTGGTTCCAGGAGCTCGAAAAGGCACTACCTGGCCTGCTGTCATCTTCTGGAACAGGAAACGGAAGTAGCCATGACATCGCTCACTGATATGGCCAAAAAGTACAGTAAAATCAATTAGTTGTCGATCGAAGCTTCGGTTTTGGATGGTGGATAGAGATGTTCAGGAGAGAGGGGAATGAGAAGATTATTCCCCTCTGGAGATGTAGAGAGGATCGTTTTCCACGAGAACGCGGCGGAGAACCTTGCCGACTGCGTTCTTCGGAATTTCATCGATGAATTCGATGTACTTAGGAACCTTGTAGTGGGTCAGATTTTCTTTACACCATGAACGGAATTCCTCTTCAGACAGGGAATCACGGTATTCGGGCTTGAGTACTATCCACGCCTTGATGGCTTCTCCGGTTTCCCTGTCAGGCAGGCCGGCCACCGTCACCTCGTACACTGCCGGATGATTGTGAAGCAGTTCCTCCACTTCGGTGGGGAATACAGAGAAACCCTTCACCTTTATGAGCTCTTTCTTGCGATCCAGGATGGTTACCTCGCCGCGTTCGTTCATGTAGCCGATGTCACCGGTGAGGAGCCACCTCTTGCCATCGATTTCCACTATGGTACTGGCCGTCTCCTCAGGAGCATCCAGGTATTCTTTCATGACCTGGGGGCCGGAGACTATGAGTTCTCCAACGTGGTCGTGGTCGTCAGGACCTATTCCCGTACCCAGATCCCTGGTGGGATCTGATGGATCCACGATGCGCCAGTCAGTGCCTGGAAGAGGAATTCCTATGGGGCCGAGCCTGTATTTACCATCCTTGGGCCAGATGGGATTCACACATACCACAGGGGAAGCTTCGCTTAGACCGTAGCCCTCCACCAATGGTGAGCCCAGCCGTTCATTAAAGCGTTCCCAAACAGGACGATGAAGCGGCCCAGCGCCACTCACGCACATGAGCAGGTGTCCCTTTACGTCATAGTGGTCCAGTTCTGAAAAATCTGCCATGCGCTGATACAGTACCTCGACTCCAAACATGATGACTTCTTTGGGTTTTGTCACGTTTTTGAGAACACTGAACAGCTCTGGCATCTTGGGAGGCTTGGCAAATAGAACTACCCTGCCGCCCAAGAGTGCAGTCATGTTCATGATGGCAGTCATGCCGAATGCATGGAAGAACGGCAATATACCAATGGTTGACACACCTATTGGAATTCGGGTAGCCCAAGCCCGAATCTGAAGGGCATTGGCATAAACATTGAAATGTGTGAGCACGGCCGCTTTTGGAACGCCGGTGGTGCCTCCGGTCATGATATAGAGAGCGGGATCAGTGCGTACGTCGATGTCTACATGAGGCGGGTTGCCACTGGATTTGAGCAGTGAACGGTAGGATATGGCATCGGGTGGGAGCGGCGCGGATGGGACTTTTTTGAGAATTTTACCAGCCACACGCATATGCCATGGCATCAAATCCGTTATGTTGGTTCCGATAAGGAGTTTGAGATCACGAAGTTCGGGCCGGATCGGCTGCACCATGTCCTCATAGAGGATATCCAGGAATATCAGAGCCTTTGCGTGTGTCTTGGTGAGCTGGTGCTTGACCTCTAGGGGCTTATAGGTGGGATTGACTCCGGTCACAATGGCTCCAATACGCACGGTAGCATAGTACGAGACCATGTACTGGAAGGAGTTGGGCAATAGCAGCGCCACTACATCCCCTTTGCGTATCCCCAAATTGTGCAGGGACTCTGCCAGCCGGTCCACCAGCCGGTCGTATTCAGCATAGGTCATCTGTGTGCCACTGAACCATGCAGCAGGTTTGTCTGGCCAGCGTGCTGCAGCATCGCGAACTATGGTGTCGAGGGGTTTTTCAGGCAGCTCCAGAAATTTTGGGACTCCCTCCGGCCACGCACCTGAAGTGAACCAGGGTCTGGACATGGATACGAAAAATTCTCCACCCATGTAATGTTACTCCTCGTCTTTATCAGGGTTTTCACCAGCAGCATCTTTGTCAGCCAAAAGCCCCTCGAGCTTTTCGATGCGCTCAGTCATGACCTCTATGCGATCCAGAAGATCGTGAACCAACTCACTGAGATCGAAGTAGTCGTCTTCCAGAGCAGCCAGGCGGTCTTCCACCGACTCGAGGTCGTCGAACTCGTCGAATTCATCGCTTTCATCGTCGAATTCGGATTCATGCTCTCCGGAGCGTTCTGCCTTGGCCTTGATTTTTTCTTCAGCTGCTGTCTTGAGGTCGAATCCGCAGGCAGGGCACTTGATTATGTTTGGACCCAGCCACAAACCGCACGAGGGGCATGGCCTTCCTGCTGCCTGCTGGAGACGGTGTTCCTTGAGGAGGGCAAGGGCTTTTTCTTCGTATCCCACAGCTACGTACAGCGTAGCATATCCCATCTGAACAGCGGGATCCCGGAGCAAAGTGCTGTCGTGCTCCACGACGCGCCATGGAATTTCGGATTCATCCAGTCTGGGAATGAACTGCTCCATTTCAAAAATGGAGTCTAGGGTAGCTACGGAAACCAATTCTACATCAGGGGGGCAATTTTCATACCATGCCATAATCTCGTATCCTCCACAGAGGGGCATTGTACGGTACTTGTGTTTGGATTCCAAGCTGAGACTGAGGAGGTATGAGGGCAATCGAGTTCTGGGATTACAGGCCATCCAGGTTTGCCCAAACCCCACGCCCGTATGCCTAAGGCGGCCAAGCCTGTCCAAAAAGTGTCCAACTTGGCCGGGATGGGCCGGCGTTCAGACAGACCGCATTGGGTTAGTGTTCAGACAGATCTCCTGCGGCGTGGTGTCCAAAAGCCCTTTTATTTCAGTAGGTTATGCAAGTAATTTCAATAAGTCACACAGTAAAAGCGTCTTTTGCGACTTGGCAGATGTTCCAGGGCAGTCGAGTTTGGGGCTTACAGGCCATCCAGGTTTGCCCAAACCCCACGCCCGTATGCCTAAGGCGGCCAACCCTGTTCAAAAAGTGTCCAACTTAGCCGAGATGGACCGGTGTTCAGACAGACTGTCTGTGGCATGGTGCTAAAAAGTCATTTAATTTCAGCGTATTACATACACCAAATTCCGACCGCTGTCCCTGGCACGTATATTGCATAACCCCTCCCATGACTGAACCCTAGGAGACACGAGGATCCCCCGGCTGGGTGCCGAGCGCTCGCACCGTGCCGGGCAGGTGGTGGAGGAACCTTGCCCCAAAAATCCCACCGTAATAGCGGCGGGACAGGCAGGGGCTTATCCAGCGGTTCGGATTTTGGCCGGTGTGACGGCGGGGGTGGGCCCTTCTTTGAATAGGACGGTTTCAGTTCTTGCAGTAAAGTGCCGTAATATCAAGGAGTTACCGCGTAACGCCAAACGCTGTGGCGGAGTGTGTGGACCGTGCCGCAAAGGCCGCAGCACCAGACAGGGGCTCTTCCTGCGGTTAGGCTTGCGGCAGGTGTAATTTGGCAGATGGTCAAACAGATACAAGCTTCAACAGGGCGGCTTAACCTGCGGTTTGGTTTTCGGCCGGTGTGACGGCGGGAGAGGGCCCTTCTTTAGATGGGTGGGGATTTCCCACTTACGTGGACGCGCACCAAGAACGGGTGGTGAGACGCCTTTCGGAGAACACATCAGGGGGTGTCTCGGGATAGTGACAGGCTTTTCGAAGTCGACGTTACACCATGCCTTTCGGAGAACACGTCAGGGGTGGCGCCTTGAAGTGAGCGTATATGTTGTAGTGAACATCAGAGCTGGCGCCCTTGGTAGGATGGCGGGGGCTGTGTCCTCCAGCCGGATTCCCAGGTATTCATAGGAACGTCAGGGTTGCTGCTTAGAGGTGCGGCTAGGACCCCCGAACTTGACATCAAGCCTCGCGCAAAAAGCGGGCTTTCAAAGTAACAGCCGTAAGTTGAGAAATATACTGCGTAGGCTCTGCTGCACCTATGGTGTCTGGATGGATCGCCAGGCGCTGCAGAGCTTCAGTTTACCCGCCAGGATGGCTGATGTTGGGCACGCTTCCCTCTCAGGTCGATATGCCCGGCCCTTGCCTTGTCAGTTTGGCTCGTCCGGTGTTGTCCCGCCAGATGGGCTTCGGGCTTGGCTTATGTGCAGGCCCACCGGCTTTGTGCTTTTGGGCGCGCTCGCCCTTCTTGTCTTGCAGGATTGACCGATGGTCGGAAGGCATTAGCCTGTAGGCCTGAAGTACTATCAAGGGCTGGATCGTCATCGGATTGGGGAAGCAATATAGCCGTATACTGATCCCACGAGGTGCGGATGGTAGATGGAGGTCTGAACCTTTTTGAGATACGCACTTTATGGCTTATGGTCCGGAATGCTGATTCTCGTATCAGAGCGCTGGCACCAGGTGGGGAGAAGGGGCAGAGGATACGCAGGTTGGGAAGACATTCAGCATCGACAGTGAATACAGGGAGTGTATCCGGACCTGGAATTTATGGTCCTGTAGATGGCAGGTAACATTGTAGGATAGTACTTTTGTTTCAACATATGGTCTGGCCCAGACCGCCCCGGGGCGCCAGTTGCGGGGACCAGCCAGGGAGGTGGACTAAACCATCTCTCTAGTAGACATTCGTTTTTGTTAGTTTGTGGAACTAGTTCATTTCGAAGCCGGTGTATAACCGTAGTCCATCACCAGATTGGACAAGATGTGCATTCCTACGGTAACAGCTTCCTCATCAGGGCTGAAGGAGGACGAACCCCGCGGCGCAGGATTTTCTGTTCCAGGACGCGTGGATCCAATCAGGAACATGGCCGTAGGAACCTGTTTACGGTATTCAGGGAAATCTCCCGGCTCACTCAGAGGATCGCCCGGCAGTATGCCTCTCCTGCCCAGGGATCTCACCAATGTTGGTAAAGCCCACATGGTCAGTGAACGGGAAGCTACCTTCATGGAGGGACCTCTGTTAAAGTTCACGGCAATCTGTGTGCCGCTGGCTTTTGCAGCTCCGGCTGTGGCCCGTCGTATGAGTTCCTGCATTTTCTGGGCGTCCCGTGGAACGAGCCAACGGTATGCACCTTCCATCACCACCTTTGAGGCAATGGTGTGGCCGGCCTCACCTCCGTGTATGGATCCCACACTCAGAATGACATTACGCGTGGGACCAAAATGACGGCTGGGAAGAGTTAGCAGATCCTCCACCAGGTGAGCCGCCACTGCAACCGGATCTACGCATTTCCAGGGGACCGATGCCAGGCAGGTCCTGCCTCTAGAGCCCTGAACCACTATGGAAAACTTTGTAAATCCTCCCTGTGACGCTCCTGCCGGGATGCCAGCTTTGCCAAGTGGTATAGACGGATCCATGGCCACCGTGAACAGTGCCCGAACTTTGTACTCTACAAGGATCCCTGAAGCCATGACGCTTTGGGCTCCGTGCTGTTCTCCTGGTGGTACGGTGACTGCTGCCGGCTGGAATATGAACAGCACCGTACCTTTCAGATGCTTCTTCATGGATTGGAGTACACGTGCTGTGCCGTACAAGGTAGCCATGTCCATATCGTGACCGTAGGAGTGCACCACGCGCACCTTGCGACCCTGCCAGTATCCCCATGCCCTGGATGCAAATGGCAGACCAGTGGTTTCCGTGCCCGGCGCTCCTTCCATACCTGCCACCAGGGCCACGGTTGGCCCCGGATTGTCACCCTGCAAAATGGCGGCAAAGCCTGTAAGACCGATGGGACCCTTTATCTGTAGCCCCAGGGACTGCATTCTGTCGCGCAGGTATCGTGCGGTTTCTATCTCCCGGTTGGCAAGTTCAGGATGTGCATGCAGATGGTGGCGTACTTCCAGCACATCCGCAAAGGAGCGTTCTATCCGTTTCCACATGATGCGTGAAAAACGGCTCGGCCTTGGACGCAGATACGGAGGTACTACTTCATCTGGATCACTCTTCTGGTTGAATTCAGGAGCCCAGGTCAAGGATATGGCCAGATCTTCCCGTTTTTTGGGTGCAGGTTTGGGTATGTCGAATGACGGTTTTTTTCGAACAGACTTCCCTTCAGTGCAGGCGATAAGAGAAAATATCCATAATATCATGAAAAGATTGGCTTTTTTGAGAACAACGCCTTTTTTATGCAGATCAGTCATGCCTGGAAATCCGGAATCAGACCTTATGTTATGACTATCCCGGTTTCAGTCTCGGGACGGTTCAGATGTAGGACAAAAGCGGCGACGATACAAGGGGATTGCAAAAAACGCTCCACGTATGGATCAAGTGAAGCAGTCTAGGAATAGTAATCATGCCATATAGGAGGAATCAGACATTCCAGTGGGATCCGGAATATCCCCTGAAGAGATAAGGGAACTGACCAACTGACTATCGCGGTTGAGCCTACATGCGAGTTTGGTTTCGCCATCCAGGTCGTAATGTTCATACTCTATGATGTACTCACGTTCCTTGGCTGTGTTGTATATCAGTTCCTTGATGTCGGAGCGGCGGAAACCAACGCTTTCGTATGTCATGGCCTTACGTACCAGGTAGCGCACTCCAACATAGGGAAGACGCGCTTCCAGACGGGCCACCAGCGAGAGGAATTTGGACCAATCGTAGGTGTCTGGGCTGAATTCCTCCTGGATGTTTTCTTCTATCTGCTGCCAAAGACTCTCCAGGGACACGAATTCATGGGCTCCGCGCTGGAGCTCGTGGCCTGTACTCGTGGAGCCTCCACACACCACGGCGACTTTGCCTGCTCGGCGTATTCTCAGTACCGCTGGGAAGAATGAGGTATCTCCTGTGACCAGGAGCACTATGTCCACGTTACCGGAGTTGAGATGCTCCACGATATCCATGCTCATGACCACTTCAGTGCGGTCGGTTCCGTTTTCCTTGGATAGGACCAGGACAGGCTCTATCTGATGACGTCGCCAGTCGCGGGCTTCATATTCTTCACTGTTAGTCCAGTCATAGTATGCATAAGATGCGACCACGTTACCGTAGGATTCTGCCCAGTTGCGCAGGCCGTCGGCAAGCTCCGGGACATCAGGTTTTGTCTGGTAAGTATGTTCCAGGGTACTCATGGTATTTGATACATGGACGAAAAGAGCAACGTTGGGTCTGTCAGACAATGTTTTCCAGTCAATCATCAGTTCACCTCACGAGGCGTTTATAAACATTTCTTTAATATAACGCAACTGCAAAGGAAAATAGTCCCGTTAGGCGAAATTATTTTATAACTCGCTGTAATTACTGGATATTTATCTTTATGCAATCGGACGAATCCAGTGTTTACGTCCTGATGAATCTACGGATCGGCATTCAACGCATCGTGTCATCACGGCTGGTATTGCGAAATTTGACCGCAAGATCGGTTGCCATGAGGAATGCCTGACCGTAATTGAGTAAAATCTGCAGCAGGTATGAAAGGAGGGGCAGGCCAAGGATTCCCAGGAGAAGATGGATGGTGATGACGACGTCCCGACGTACCAGATACGCAAGATAATGCCCCAGGTTTTTGGACTGTCCTGATGCAGCGCCACCTTCACCCAGAAAGAACCATGGGAACATAGCCGTATCCACCACCGGACGTTTTGCCAGATCCGCATATATAATGAGGGCCGATCCCATGTACAGAACAGAGCCAAGGAGTGCCACGACCATGTAAAGCCCCCCTCCCATGAGCAGTGCCAATCCCAAAGGGTAGAAGGCATACACGAGATCGTCGCCAATGGTATCCAGCCACTGTCCGAGTCTGGAGCCCTTCATCTTGAGGCGGGCAATCTCTCCGTCTACGCAGTCGAGTACGTTCGAAAACCACAGCAGGATCGCACCGATGCTCAGGGAAAAGGGTACGATTACTGCGGCCAGGAGTCCGGAAAGGCCGGCAAGTACGGTTACCTGATTGGGGGTTACGGGGGTGGGAATGAGTGCTCTGGAAATGAAACGCGAAACTGGTCGCACGAGATAGTAGGCCACGACACCGTCACGTTCTATGGGCTTTCTCAAGGATTCCCATAGGTGACGTTCGGCCCTGTCAAGATCAGCCCATGTGTGGATTTGCATAGTGACAGCATTATATATGTCTGATAACTCATTGATATTATTTAATTTTTCGGCATTTATCAGAACCATGCCATCAAGGGAGTCCTCAGGAGGGGAATCCGTGGAGATCTCGACACCATCGGGGACCTTGCACTGACTGTCCACATGGTGAGCCACCACTTCGATACCCGCTTCCGTCAGGGTGCGGCATGTGCGTTCGAATACGGTGAGTCCTGCCAGTCGGGCGCAGGGTCCCACATTCCCTTTTGAGAAATCAACGTGTACCTTCAAAGATTTCAACTCCCTTCCTGAGGTCGTTGTGGTCATCCACCTCTATCCAGCGCAGGTTTTCAGGGACAGGGACAGGACGGACGTCATGCCCTTCGGATCCGAGTATTCCGTAGGCTTCTTCGTAGTAGGCATCGTGATGTCCGCTGTCGTAAAGTCGCTGCAGGGCAAGGCGCAGTGGTTCTATGCTGTCTGCAGATATGTACTCCATACCGATGGATTCTCCGAGGGCAGCGGCAGGGTCTATTTCCTTGGAGAAGCGCACTAGGCGTCCGCGGGAGTCTACTTCGATCTTCATCTCTTCTGCGCCCAGCCTTTTTGATGTGTCGGTGGCGATTCGTATGTCGCCTTCGGCATCCAGCAGGATGTTCAGTAGTCTGGGCTCGAACACGAGATCTCCATCTATCTTTATGAAATCGTCGCCTTTCAGGTGGTCGAGAGCAACGAGGAGCGAATAAAAGTTGTTGAGGGTGTCAAAACGGTCATTGTACACCAGTTGAACTTTGGGCATATCCCGCAGGTACTCTTCCAGAGCTTCGCGTCTGTAACCGGTGACCACTACGATTTTATCCACCTCGAAAGATTTTAGGGCATCCAGTATGTACTGAAGCATGGGTTTTTTGCCCATGGGAACGAGTGTTTTGGGTAGTTCATCGGTGTAGGGCCTAAGTCTGGTGCCTGAGCCGGCTGCCAGGATGACGATGTTCATGAATTCACCTCGCAAGTAATCTATAGTGCGGACGCGGAATGCATGGATCAGGGATCCGTGCCGATCCGTACCGCATGAAGCAGACTCGTCTCCGGATGGATGCACAGTGGACTGCCTCGGCAGGGGCATACTGTCACAGCCGGCGGGTGAAGTCCAGCCGCAGGAAGACAGGCGGTCGAGTTACGAAAAATTCAGTAGTCTTCGGTTTGGGTCAGGGGCCGCATACTCTGCAGAGGGTGAAATGAGGGTCGTTTTTTATGATTCTTCACGACTGGTGACCGGGGCCTGAGTTCAGGGGGATATTCGGGTGTCCAACTTAGATGAAAGGTGCAAGCTCGTATGAAGGGGTGGCTGCGAGTAGTTGCGCGAAAGTCCTTTGATATCAGTATGTTACAAGCCTTGTCAGCGCGTTTGAATGCTTTGGCATGCATCATGCATAGGGTGGGTTTATGACTGGACCGTAGGAGACACAGGGATCCGCCCGCTGGGAGTGTCGCGCGCGCATCTGGCGCCGGTGGTGGAAGATCCGCCGAAACTCACATAACACCTCACCC
>JALWFW010000263.1 GCA_027013865.1 Polyangiaceae bacterium
ATCTTGGAGAACACGGAGAATATCACGAAGAATCCGTGGAGGTGAGTCTTCACGGCGTGGATCTCAAAGAGGTAATGAAGTTTCTGGATGAGATAGAGAAGGGGACATATCTCATCATGATCACAGAACTTTCAGTCAATCCACGCCGAAGCGATCCAAACAAGATAGATCTTACCATGGTAGTCTCCTCCTTTCACAAACTGTCTGACAAGGAACTCAGGGAGAAGGCCAAGAAAGGCAAAAAGGGCAAAAAGAAGGAGAAAAAGTAAAAAATGCGTTTTCTCGTTGCATCGTTTAAGTGGCTCGGCTGGAGTGCTTTGTGGACGGTCGTGTTTTTCGCGGCTTTTTACGTCTCCCTGGATGCCAACGTAATCAAGGGTAGAGTGGAGCGCTCCCTAGCTTCAGCCCTTGGTTATCAGGTGGATATCGATTCTGCTGAGTTGACGGGATTCATAGGGCTGAGACTCAACAGCATGACCTTTACTGATACATCGTTGGCACAGGACAAGGACAGTAAGGGAACCAGATTCACGGTGGATTACCTGGAGATTTATCCTCTCTCTTTGTTCAGCCCATCCAAGGGAATATCGTTTGAGACTGCACTATTTGCAGGAACTGCTCAGGGGGAGGTGGAAAGGGATGGCAGAGATATGAGCCTCTCCTGGTCCATAAAGGATCTGGATCTTTCGAAACTTCCGTGGCTCAGGGGATCCGTATCCATTCCACTCAAGGGGCGTTTGTCCAGTTCAGGGGATCTGAGCATCCCTGACGGCAAGATGTTCAAGTCCGAAGGAACCATGAAATTCAGTGTGAAGAAATCTGTTCTCGGAGACGGAAAGACCAGTTTGAATCTGGGTAACTTCGTGGCAACCAAACAGGCCGCTTCTGCACGTCTGGCAAAGGAAGGAATGACGCTTCCTCCACTGCGGTTGGATGATTTCGAAGCCGAGTTAGACATCAGTGATGGCAGAGTGAAACTGAAGGATATAGAGATTCGCGGCAGAGACGTGGAAGGTGACGTGAGTGGCAACCTAGTGTTGCGACAGCATATCAGAGACTCTGCTGTAACAATTTACTTGAAATTCAAGTTTCTGGATACTGCTAAGAAGAAGTATGACGAGCTGGAGGCCATGGAGGCATTTCTTCAGGCCAGAGGTAAGCGTCCTGACGGTTATATAGGCGTGTCTATAACTGGTACGCTTTCGAGGCTCAGGATAAGGCCGTCGCGAGTGGAGCCTGCAGGACTCAGGTCCGGTTCTGGAAGTACAAGCAGGAAATCCCGCAGCCGCCGTTCCCTTCCGTCAAGGCATTCCAGTAGGCGTCTCAACAAACGCGTCCGTTCTCCACGTAGGCCTCCCAAAACCAGGCGTAATAAGTAAAAGTTTAGTAATTTCAATAGGATACGGCTATGCCTGCTGTATCTGACCTTTGAGGATGAAAAAGGAAAAATCTGTTGAGAAGGAAGGGGGTATTCTATGACCGTAGACTCAGGTGATTTTAGGGGAATTTATTCATCAAGGATACGCTGGAAGAGGGCAGTGATTTTTTGGGCCTGGGCCTTGCCTTTGGTTTGACGCATGACCTGACCTACGAAGTATCCCATTACCTTGTGATTACCTTTCTTCCACTTGGCAACCTGTGCCGGACTTTCCTGGACTATGTTGCGGCACATGGCCTCAAGCTCATCGTCCGCCATGGCTACGGTGCCGAGCACTCCCAGGCGCTCTGCCGTCTTTTCAGCGCCAGTGCTCCCCTTTGCCAGCTCATCGAAGACTTTCTTGGCATTGATGCCAGTTAGCTTGCCTTCTTCCACCAGGTCTATGAGAAGGGCCAGATCTTCAGCCGAGACGGGGGGATCTTCTGCAGATCCGTTCTCGTTCTTCAGTTCTCTGAGCACTTCGGTGATGATCCAGTTGGCTGCTTTCTTGGCTGGTGCAGGGTCTAGACGGCCTGCGACCTCCTCGAAGAATGGTACCAGAGCGTCCGAAACTAGAATCTCGGCATCATAACGGGTTATGCCGTATTCTTTGATGAGTCTGGCTTTCGCCTCATGGGGAAGCTCGGGAATGGTCCTGCGGATTCGTTCAATGCGCTCCGGTTCTATGACCAGTGGAGGCAGATCAGGCTCGGGGAAGTAGCGGTAATCTTCGGCCTCCTCCTTGGTGCGCATCACCCGGGTACGTCCAGCAGCGGGATCCCAGAGCATGGTGGCCTGAACTATGGAATCCCCGGCTTCCAGAACATCGTAATGGCGGTGTATCTCATACGTAAGAGCCTGTTCCACCGCCTTAAACGAGTTGAGATTCTTTATCTCGGTTCGGATGCCAAGTATTTCGGATCCCACAGGTTTGAGGGATATGTTTGCGTCACAGCGCAAGGATCCTTCTTCCATGTTGGCATCGCAGATTCCTAGATGGCGTACCACCTGACGCAGGGATTTGAGATATGCCACTGCCTCCTGCGGGGAATGAATCGCTGGCTGCGACACTATCTCCAGCAGAGGAGCACCAGCACGGTTGTAGTCCACCAGGGAGAAGTTGACACCTTCCTCCATGTGCATGCTCTTACCGGTGTCCTCTTCCATGTGGATGCGTACCAGTGGCACCATGGAGACAGAGCCGTCTTCGTATTCCACTGGAATGGCTCCACCTTCACAGTAGGGATACTCGTACTGTGTTATCTGGTATCCCTTGGGCAGATCCGGGTAGAAGTAATGCTTACGAGCAAACCGGCTCACTTCATGAATCTCGGATCCCAGAGCCAAAGCCAGCTTGATGGCGAAGTTCACAGCTTCTTCATTGATTTTTGGAAGCACTCCGGGAAGCCCCATAACAATGGGATCTATGAGGGTATTGGGCTCTGCGCCAAACTTGTATGGGGCAGGGGAGAACATTTTGGCTTTCGTCTTGAGCTGGATATGAACTTCCAGTCCTATCACCACATCATATTTGGCGGTAATTTTTTCCATGTCCGTCATGGGAGCACCTCCACGGGCACCCTGTGGTGCCACTGTCCTGCCTCCTGGAAATCCATGGCCACCCGGAGAGCATACTCGTCCTTCATCTGTGGAGCGAGTATCTGAAGGCCTACAGGCAGGCTGCCATCATAGCCGGCAGGCACTGAGAGGGCAGGAAGTCCGGCCATGTTTGCCTGGACTGCGAATGAATCCATCAGGTACATGGATATGGGATCGTCTGCCAGTTCCCCTAGCCTGAAGGCTGGAGTTGGAGTCATAGGGGCGATGATCACGTCGACTTTCTCGAAGGCCTGGGCAAAATCCTGGCGGATGAGGGTTCTGACCTTTTGGGCCCTGGTGTAGTAGGCATCGTAGTAACCTGCGCTCAGGGCATAGGTGCCGAGCATGATGCGGCGTTTGACCTCCATACCAAAACCCTCGTCACGTGTACGCAGGTACATATCCTGCAGATCACTGAAGTCTTTTGCTCTATGACCATATTTGATGCCGTCGTATCTTGCCAGGTTGGATGAAGCCTCACTGGTGGCGAGTATATGGTATACCGCTACGCCGTATTCCGAATGGGGCAGGGTTATGTCATGGATCTCGTAATCGTGTTCTTCAAAGAACGAGATGGCTCTGTCCATGGAGGCCCGTACACCGGAATGCTCAATCGAATCAAGCATGTTCCGGGCTATTCCGATCCGTAATTTTTCTTTTATATCAATAGGATAGATTAATGCGGAATCCCGAATGGAAGTGGAGTCGTAGTCATCGTGACCAGCTATCACGGACAGCAGCAGTGCCGCATCCTGTGCATCCAGAGCCATAGGGCCTATCTGATCGAGGGATGAGGCAAAGGCTACCAGACCGAAACGGCTTACACGTCCATAGGTGGGTTTCATGCCTGTTATGCCAGTATATGCTGCAGGCTGCCGGATGGAACCACCGGTGTCGGTTCCAAGGGCCAGGGGAACCATACCAGCCGCCACCGCTGCTGCGGAACCACTGGAGGAACCGCCCGGAACGTGCTCCAGTGAATGTGGATTTCTGGTGGGACCGAAGAACGAGGTCTCCCCGGAACCACCCATGGCAAACTCGTCCATATTGAGTTTACCCATGATCACGGCACCTGATTGCCTTAGACGCCGGACCACGTGGGCATCATAGGGTGGCACCCAATCTTCCAGCATTCTGGAACCGCAGGTGGTTCTAAGAGCGTGGGTGGCGATATTGTCCTTGATTCCCACTGGAACGCCGGCCAATGGTCCAGGATCCTCTCCGCGCTCCACCATGGAGTCTATCTCGCGAGCCCTATCGAGAGCACCTTCGCGGTCTATGGTTATAAAGGCATTGATGGCAGGATTCAGTTTTTCTGTTTTGTCCAGGTAGTATTCCGTCACATCTGATGCCTTCAGTATCCCGGAACGCACCTGGTCAGCAATCTCCCTCGCCAGTGCAGGAATATTCATATCTCTTCCCCTCCTATAACCTTGGGTACCTTGAAGAAACCGAAGCCGGCATCCGGAGCCGATTTCATGATTTCTGTGGCATTGCCGTCCAGGTGGGGTTCATCAGGACGGAGTTCTGCAGTAAGATCAAGGACATGAGCCGTTGGTTCCACACCTTCGGTATCTGCCTCTGAAAGTTTGGCCACGAATTCCAGTATACTCTCCATGTGGCCAGCCATGGACTCCAACTCGTCTTCAGTCAGTCCAAGACGGGCCAGTCTGGCAACCTTTCTTACTTCATCCTTGGATATGGCCATATCCTTCCTCCTTGCCTAAACTGGAGCGAATTACACCATAAGAAAAGTCAAGTAAAGAGACTCACGGGGAATTCGGCTATTTTCTTCCATACAGCGTTGTTTTGGTGTATAATGCCCTTCATGACACATCGGGTTTCCGTTCGCCTTGTGACACTGTCAACCATGCGCTGGTCCGGCGTCGTTCTGGTACGCTCCAGTAAAACCGGAGATGAACTCGGTCGGGTATACATGAGAGACGGTCAAATCCTCTGGGCCGAGGGCAGGGGTCAGGAGAAGACTCTTTTTGACACACTCGCATTCATTGGCGGACTCGAACAGGATGAACTTCAGTTTCTCCTGGATCTTCTATCCAGACAGGAGAGCGAAGACGAGGAGCAGACTTCCTTCATGGCAGCCGTGTGCCAGAGCGGATATCTTTCAACCTGGGCCACGAGGGAAGCCCTACGTGTCCATATTTACGAAGCCATTCGAGCACTAGAATCAGACGATGCTCTCATGGAAGAACATCCATCAGAGGAGATGATAGGAGGGGTCCCCTTCACACTGACAGAACTTTATTTTGGAGAACGTCTGGATTCCACGCTCCATTCCATGCCATCCCTGGAGCAGTTGGGGGTATGGAGGGTAGAGATATGGCACCCCAGTCGGGGGCCTGGCATAGTATGGCCCAAGGAATCACCCCCCTGGGCAATGCTCAACTACCGTTTCCCAGTGGTACTGGAGGCCGGAGCGGCGAATCCGAATCAGACTCCAAAGGTTACCCTGCAGTATTTTTCATCTTCCATAGTCGCTGGAGTGAGGTTGCCGGATCCATATGGAACACTCATAATGGTGGAACTGGCCAACTCCTCGGTGGCTCCTACCATCGTGACACTTCTGTATTACACTCCCACGTTCTTCATTCTCAGGGCACTCAAGGAAGTGGATCCTGTTCAGGAACTGCTTTGATTCACCATAACCGGGGGAAATCATGAAGGAACGCAATGAGCTAGCCAGCATGCTAGGACGTATGTTGGCAGACAAAAACTTTTTCCAGCTGGATCAAAAGGTCCGGGCTCCGAATATGTTCTCCATACTCCACATGGAGCATAACCGCTCAGCCTATACCAATGTTCTGGCATATCTGCTCAATCCAAATGAGAATCACGGACTCGAAGATGCGTTTTTGCGTGTTTTCCTGGCTCGTGCCCTTCAGGCCTCTGAACCTGCTGAAGGGGAGGATCCGCCTGATATAAGCCCGATTCCCTATGACAAGGTTAGGGAGGCACTCATGGACTGGGATGAGCTGGACGCCCTGTCCGCTGATTTGCGCGAAACCATGGTGGTAACCAACTATCCTCTTGGATCCACTGGATATACTGCCGACATATGCATATGGAACGATGCGTATTCTTTCGTGATATATGTAGAAAACTTCATCGTACCGCGTTCAGGATGGGGACGATATCACGGAACAGGAGAGAAGGTCGTCAGATCCCGTATGGAACAGTACGTCCTCGAGATGTACAGGGAATGGGCCGGTGGAGACGATGAAGAGGACAGTTACAGTATTTTGCCGGTATTCATGGCTCCGGATGGGGAACTTCCTTCAGAGAGGTACGTAACCCGTACACTAGATTATCAGTGGATGACAGAAATCTTAGAGACTCTAAGCGAAGGTCCTACAGTCACTTCCCATGCACGCACCATAATAAACGACTTTTGTGAGCTATTGCGCCGTCGCCTGCCCGAGAGACTGGATCCCTATGGAATGGGTACGGTTCTCGACAGCCTATACCAGGAATTCGGTCCGGTCATAGCCCGACTCTATGATCACGTGGCAGAGTGCAAGGGATGCGATACCGATGATGAACTGATCATCGCATATCACGATGTCTACAGAAGGCACAGACATACCATAGATACATTGTGGCAGTATGTGGATACCCGCAGGTATCCGATAATCGACGAGGTGGCGTTCGAGCTTGCCAATGTTCTGGATCCCAACCGATATCACCTGTTCATGACCTCTTCCACTGTGTCCCTGGTAGGGCACAGGTGGCTTCCTGAAGATGCGAAGGCGGATGAGAATGTGAAGGCGCCTTTGGAGGTGTATTTCTCGGCATCCACTGGAGTGGCGGGCATCATCATGTACCAGGACTGGGATTCAGTCATGGCCCGCCGTATTCTTGCCTATATAGAGGAGAATGCAGAGGAACACTCTGTGGAACTTCTCAGATCAAGGCCTTCTCCGGCAAATTTCCATATCTCCAAAAAATTCTACAAGGTATTCGTACCTATAGATATCGCAGCAGATCTGATGCGGTATTTCGAGCTAGTGGATATGGCATTCACAGAATTGACCCGCTGACGCCTTCCTTCCGGAATTAGTTTGCATCCCGGGGTATATTTCCTTATTCCTCAGCACATGGGTACCAGGAGCGTCCATACACTGGTGGCCATGGTGGCCATGCTTCAGTTGATGCTGCCCTCGCAGGCTCAAGCCCGCATCTACGGGATATCCTTCATTCCTCCTAAACTGCGTAGGCGCATATTCTTGAAAAAACCGTGGAACAAGACTCCCATGCTCATAAGGTATGCCCGCCGCATCTCTAGGCCTCTTCCATACATGGACCGGAGGTGTCTCGAGCGTCTTCGCGGGGCACGAGTTCCGTTCCGTCTGCTCAAGGGGGTAGTGGGAGTACGTACGCCTGTCAAATTGCTGACCTACAGACTGGGAGGAGTCACCTACAGACGGGCATGGAACAACAAGACGGCACCATGGATTTTGGACTGTAAGACGGTCGAGAATCTCATTTTGGCAGGTCCGCGGCTCCGTAGAGCAGGAATTGCCACCATATACTGGAATTCAGCCTGGCGTTTCTCCTTCGTTCACCATACCCGCAGGTTGAGTCGTCATGCTTATGGCGAGGCGCTGGACATCACGGCCATCGACGGATCATTCGGCTATGCATCCGTCATAAGACACTACGAACGTGGTAGAAGGGGATGTGGTTCGGCCAACAAAACTAGGCGCGGGGCAGCACTTAGGAGATTGGTGTGTGCCTTTACTGGGGACGGGCTGTTCAAGACGGCTTTTACGCCCGATTACAACCGTATCCACCGGGATCACATCCACATAGATCATCCAGGACGCAGGTTCAAGCTCAAGGTCAAACCAAGGCCCTTTGGTCGTGGAGCGGCCTCTGATGCTCCCGCTCCCAGGTCTTCTGCAGGCAGCCGCAGATCTGCAGATGAGTCAGACAGCGGAATATGCCGTGGACGCGGATGGAAAAAGTGTCTCATACGAAAGTGGTGGGAGCCACCCAGATCAAGACCCCGTTACTACTGAATTGAACATATCAGTACTTCCAGACCTGTGTAAGTCAGGACAATGACGGGAGAACTCAGCATATTTCCGTGCCTCAGTCATGCCAGGTGCATCAGTCTCGGAGTGATATGTACATATATTGATTTCACTCGGGTAGAGCGTTTCACCTGAGGTAACGGCACGCAGATAGATATCATGTCATTCGGTGGATTGCGGCAAGTCCTTGCCTAAGGGTTTCGTCAGGAGGAGGGATGGGGGTAGGTTCGGGTGTCATATCCTTGTCCACGGAGTCCTTGCCAATCTGGCATGGGTATTGCAATCTGCCTGAGGTATCAGGAGGTGTCACATGGCTCATGACAAGGATGATGCCAGACATGATAAAACAGCGGGCACAGAGAGTGCCACCATAGAGGCTCTAGAGCGTCTGGTG
>JALWFW010000264.1 GCA_027013865.1 Polyangiaceae bacterium
ATAACAGACAGCTATATGATGTATATATGTGGTATAATAGCCAGCAGGCTATACAAAACAACATATATTTTATTAGTGATGATATGGTATCAAAGCTGGCTATATGGCACGAGAAAAGGCTAATATGGAATGTAATTGTTAGCTACACAATATAACAGATTGGTGGCTATTTGGTATGATAGCTAGTTAGGTGTATTATCTAGGTAGATACGTGATACATTAGCCACATGGTATATACCACAATATCTATATACAGAGTATACGTTACCTATGTGACATTCAATTAGATGTGTGCCAGGATAGATAAATAGATATATGGTATAAAGGCTACTCTATGATATATCTGTTAGTTAGCTACATATTATGATAGTTATATTGTATAGCTACACTACAGCATTAGCTATAACGTATAACAGTTAATTAGTAATGAAGTATAACAGCTGAGAATCATGGTATAATATTTAGCAATATGTTACAATAGTTAATTATATGTCTCGGTAGATACGTGGATAGTTCAGTGGCTTGCTATTTCTAAACGTGGTGACTGATACAGATGGGTATTATGAAAATTAGCTACACGATACACTAGCTAACTGTGTGGTACAATAGCTAACTATGTGTTACAATAGATAACTATGTGGTATCATCGCTAGCTGTGTGGTACAATAGCTAACTATGTGGTATCATAGCTAACTATGTGGTACAATAGTTAACTATGTGGTATCATAGCTAACTATGTGGTATCATAGCTAACTGTGTGGTACAATAGATAACTATGTGGTATCATAGCTAACTATGTGGTACAAAAGTTAACTATGTAGTATCATTGCTAGCTGTGTGGTACACTAGCTAACTATGTGGTATCATTCCTACCTGTGTGGTACACTAGCTAACTATGTGGTACCAAAGCTAGCTGTGTGATACAATTACTAGTTATACTGTGTAATAGCTATGTGGTGCAATGACTAACTATGTGGTACAAGAGCTAATTATGTGGCATAATAGCTAACTATGTGGTTATAACGTATTTATCTCTGTGGTTCTAGCCATTTGATACCGTATTTATGTATAAGAAAATCAGCTAATTATACGGTAAAATATATATCTAGTTATAAGGTGCAGTAGCTAATAGACTGTGTGGTGAAACAACCAGTTAATACAGTATAATACATACGGTATGATATCTAGATAGCTATGCTATGCGATATCGAGATAGGTAGTTCAACAGCTGCATATTAAATGAAACCAAGCAATACGACAGAGAAAAAATAAATAAATTAATGAATGGCCTTTTGATGGAAACGAAAATGTAATTTAAAAAAATACGTAACAACAACAACAACAACAACAAAACGAATAATGCTTCCTTGTTTATCGTAATGTCGTTACGCACACACACACACACACACACACACACACGCGCGCGCGCGCGTAACACATGCGAACAAACATGAGTCAGTAAATCGGTCAGTCGGTCGGCGCCATACTCACCAGATAGCTCATTTACGTGTGTATGATATGCGTTGTGCGCGTCGGTGTTCGAGCACGAACTATAAAGACTCGCACGTCCGCCGCACAAACAAACAAACTGGCGCAGCAAGGCGGCAAGGTCAGGGCGATATTTCCAACGACCGTCCGGCCCTCATGGCGGCCGTCCGCTGGTCAGTCGGTCGTCGTCCATAGCCTTTGAGATGGTCCCCAACCCGGTGGCGAGCTATCCTCGGTCAGCGAAGCCAGGTAATATAACGACAGTCCTGTACGGCCGACTCCCGCCCGAGATCCAGTACCGGCGTCGTATCCCGTCGAACGATAACGTTACCGTTCTCCCGGCGAAAATTATTCATGATTCCGGCGACGGGGAGCGGGCCAAAACAGCGGATAATGTATTAGAGCGGGCCGCATTAAAGTTTCATGACTCGTGCGCCGCCGATTCCGGTCCGCTGTGGATATTCCCAGGACATGGCTTGCTATGTCCTTTGGAGACGTGTTCGGCGTATTTTGCAGGCCGCCAGCCCGAGAGAAGACCAGCCCCCGGCGCGCCTCTGTGTATATAAACATGTACGTTTGTATAGGGGGCGTGTTTGTGTACGGCGGCGAGAAAAAACGCTGGCCACTAAGAGGACGCACGTATCCCCCCTTCCTTCCGACGTAGACGACGTTCCCTCCGACGATGACGCGTTGGGTATCCGGACGCGCAAACAGACCAGTAGACGGAGAGACACTAAACGGCACCCTCCCAGCTACAGGCCGGACGAGGTACCGAGGTGTACCGATCACGCACAAAGCTCTGTTATAATCCAGCCATATTGTTCCCCGCTTTGTCATACGAGGCACACTACGTTACATCCTGCCATGTTGTCCCATTGTCATTGGAGACACGGCGCCAATTGCAGGCATGGCGTTACGCCGTGGCAGAAGGACAACGACGGCGGCTGAAGCGGTGGAGAGGCGGTGGACAGGCTGTGTGGCGTTCTTCTCTCGTACTAGCGCATGCAGTGGCCGGCCATGTTGTTGTACTGGTCGGCGTTGTTGTCACAGAGCGCTGCTATCCCGGGCACGGCGTCTCAGCCGCGTGGCTGTACTATGGCCACGACAAGCGACGCACAGACAGACATCGGCGCTGTCCCATAACGTAGCACATAGCACTGAGCTCCACAAGCACCAACAGCACTACTAGCATCCCCGCAGCAGCAGCAGCAGCAGCAGTAATACGG
>JALWFW010000265.1 GCA_027013865.1 Polyangiaceae bacterium
TGTGAGTTTTGGCGGATCTTCCACCACCCCCGCTAGATGCGCGCGCGACACACCCAGCGGGCGGATCCCTGTGTCTCCTACGGTCCAGTCATAAACCCACCCTATGCATAATGCGTGCCAAAGCATTCAAGAGTGCTAGTGACGCGCGTAACATACTGATATCAAAGAACTTTCGCGCACAAGCTCGCAGGCGCTTCCTGGTGCGAACTCGCACCTTTCATCTAAGTTGGACACCCCGCAGAAGGGCGCAAAACCGCTAACATACTGAAATAAAAGGAGAAACAGCGAAAAAAGCGGCTAGTTTTAGACGTGGACACCCGCGGACACCCAGACAACACACCTGAAATCCGCTAGTATCAAGGATTTGCGCGCGCCCTTAGGAACCTCCTGGTGTCCAACTTGGATCGAGTCTTTGGGGAAGCAGGAGATCAAATTGAAATAGTGCTGTGGTTACAAGTAGTTACATCTTTTTATCTGCTGTGTATCATGGTATGGCATGATTGGTTGCGGTGTGGCATTATTGGCTTCATACCACCATTACGGAGGAGATTATGATCACCTGGTTGATTGCACTACTCATGATTATGCAGGATTCGACGGCCACACAGGACACCACGGCAGCCGAACCTCCCATAGATATGAATTCAGCCATACACCAGCCCTGGATTCTGATTCATCCCTCTCAATTGTGGACATTGGACAGTCTGACAAACAAATTGGACCAGGATTCAGTGGCTCAGTTGGAAAAACTTCCCTCCTGGCTGAGACCGGCGCTGTTTGACGTAATGGCCCGGACAGATCTGGGTATCCGGCACATGATCGTATCCACCCTGCAGCAGGCTTACACTGAGAATCCCGATATCGTGGATGAAGTGGCTTTTTCCTTTGCCCATACTCCACTTTCCGATCTCGAGGATCCGGCCTTCGATCCATACCTGTTCATCGAAAACGCCCTGGCCATTTACAGTGATGCTGAAAAAGCCTCTACATATGCAAGGCTAATAGAGGTGGAGGACGACGGCGGACCATATACCACAGTCGAGCTGCGTTTATCCTCTGGATGGTGGCGAGCTCCCCGATGGGCCTATTACTGGGGTGTGGTACATCCACGTCTGACCGATGACTCTCCATTTTACATCAATCCCCGTAACGCCAATCCCCTGGCCAGAGATGAGGGAGGGGCATTCTGGAGAACCTATTTCATGGCTGATCTGGAGCGCGACTCCTTGCCTCCAACACCGTATGCCCCCTTCTGCCTCAAGTATCCTGAGGTCATAAGCGATGAAGACCTCCAAAACATGCAGGCCGACGGAGCCATAGATATCACCGCAGGGGATCCCATCATAGATCTGGTGTCCGGAGACGGCATGCCCCTACTCGTTCACTACGCCTATTATCAGGATGGCGGGACGATATCCACCTCTGGCAGAGTCACTGCAACGACTTTGAGACTGGAGGGCATGGACTCCGCCCTTTTGGGAAATCTCATATCCGGGGGAAGTGTCTACGGTGCAGTGCTTGACTCTAATTCCGCGCGCATCCTGGTGCTCCGCGATGCCACCGCATTCGGGAAGGACGTGGAAGATTATCTTGATGCTCAGGGGTTTCAGTACACTGTAATGGATGCCACTGAGATATTTGATACCCTAGATTCCACAGTGCTGGATGGCTTCAGAGAGATCATCGTTCCCGGTGGACAGACATCCCGGCTCTATGAAGCTCTGGAAGCACAATCAGAGCTTTTCGAACAGTGGGTATCACGCCATGGCGATGCCGTTTTCCTGTTCTTCGGCGCCACCAATGGCGTTGACTGGAATGATTATGCACTTCCATTCGGCTTTGCCCGGGTAAGTTCCGATCACATCTCCGGGGTTGAGGCCGCAGGATACACGCATCTCGAGGATGCCGTCTTCGCCGGGTCCCAAGATGCTATCGTATGGGACGGGACAATGTATGCCTCCCTTGATGGAGACCGCGATCTCGCTCCAGAAAGCATGATGATTCTGGACCGCATCGGCTGGTTCGTCTCCCAGATGCTGGAAGCACGGGTAGGGGAAATTATAGATGCCATGAACCGGGGTGAGTATGTCGGTCCCGATGGTACCTGCTTTGGCATGGGTTGCTACGTACGGACTGCCTATTCCGTGAGGATTGGCTATCAGCACTACGGTAACTGCGGCGAGCTTCAGGACATGGTCATCACCACTGGACGTACGGCACTTCTGCCGACTTTCGGTGTCAGTGGACCTCCAGAGGACCATGTGTGGAATGAATTTTATCTCGATGACCAGTGGGTACCCTTCCAGGTGGACTGGAGCGATGGCCCGACCCGTATTGCAGTGCCGGGCAACGCTCAGGACAAGGACTATGGCGGAGGCAAAGACCTGTCCATGGTGACGTGGGATCGCCCAGACGGCCGTCAGTTCCCGGTGATAGAGCGCTACTCCAAAACAGTAACGCTCCGCTTGTCGGTAAAGGACTCCAGCGGCAGGCCAGTACAAGGAGCCTCCGTGCTGGTGGCCTCGGAAACCTGGTCGGATCCCAACTCCCTGACCCTGGCAGTCCTGGTTCATACCGATGCCTCGGGGATGGCGGAGATTCCTTTTGGAGATCACCAGAACGCTTATGTTCGTGTGGATCCTCCGGTGGACTCCACTGGGTTGGGCTCATGGCCTGATCCAGATCACGTACAGTGGATCCTGTGTGCGGATGCCACGGCAACGGCAGCCGGAGGCGCCTCCTGTCCGAATACGGCACCATGGGATTCCCAGTCTTCCATGCCTCTTGGAGACGCTGTGGGCAGTACCTATGAGATCCCCATCACCCTCAGCGGAAGTGCACCTACTCTCCCAGTGATTCATGTACCTGAGACACCTGCTTCTCTGGACTGCAGCCTTCCTAAAAAGACCATGGTTCTGGCGTGGCAGCTCGGAGACGATGCGTACAGGGCGATTCACGTGAATGCTCTATACGGAGAGATAACCGAGGACTGGGAAGAAGATACTCCAGCCGTGTATCTCATGGACGCAACGAATGCAGCTTTGCTTGCCTCAGGGCAGGATGCCACGGCGATAACCGTTCTTCCGGCTGATGGAAAACTTCATTTTTATCCATATGATCCATCCGTGGGAACACCTCAAATCGTAGTGGACAACCGCGGCACATGGGGCATATCTAGATATGTGCCGCTGTTCCGTGTGACCAGCACGGTATACTCTTCTGCGCTTGAACAGTGGTGTGCCGACAGTACCGGAAGTTCCGACAGCAGCGATATCGAAGTGACATCCGGAGGTGGATGTGCATGCTCTATTGGAAATAATTCCAATAATTTCAATGAGTTATACCATATAATCATTTTCATGCTCGCCATGATGCTGTTCATGCGTATGGGCAAAACAGACAACAAAGATGAATCTGACACTCAGGAGGGGTGACCTATCATGATTGACACCCACTGCCATCTGTTCGATCCACCGCTCGTGGACGACATCCCGGACGTGGTGAACCGCGCCGCGGATGCGGGAGTATCAGGATTGTTCGTAGTGGCCACGGACATTCCGTCGTGGGATAGACTACAAAACAGAAACACTGCTGACACCAGTCAGGTGCAGACCGTTCACTATGCACTGGGCCTTCACCCGTGGTTCGTCGCGGATATTCCCGAAGGCTGGCTGGAGCGTCTGGAGGCAGAGCTTCCAGCCTTTGATGCAGTAGGGGAGATTGGACTTGACCGTGGAAATCGGGCACCGGATATCGAACTTCAGATGCCAGTGTTCCACGCCCAGATGGAACTAAGCGAACAGACCGGGAAATCAGCCCTTCTTCATGTGGTCCGGGCTCATGATCTGGTGCTTCAGTACATCAAGGAACATCCGTCCGTGAGAGGTATCATTCATGCGTTTTCCGGTTCCCCAGCAGATGCCAGATCCTACATCGACAAGGGCTGGCTTCTTGGTGTTGGCGGAGGGATCACTAGAGAACGGGCCCACAGGCTGAGGCGTATCGTGAAGGGCCTGCCCCTGGAGGCACTGGTACTGGAGACGGATTCTCCGTATCTGGGTACGGACGACGTTCCCCCAGGTAGGAGCGAGCCATATCTAGTACGGAAGGTAGCGGAAAAGATATCCGAACTACACGGGGTCGACGTGGAATACGTAATTGAAGTAACCACCCGCAACGCTCTGAACCTGATGCTCTCCACTGGCTCTGCTGCATGAAGATTTTATGCCGGTCACCATACTGGCCGTCACTTGCGTGCAACGACTCTTATGAGAACCTCCTTGATGTCGACTCCGCCCAGATTGTCCCACATCACTGCATCCAGACGGCATGTTCGTTCTCCTGAGGCATCATCCGTTTCCGGAATCTCGAGCTTTGGCGCATCAAAGTCGCACTGTACGGCGCCGCTGTCGTTGTAATAGCACTTCATGTCCTGGCGGTATGACGACATCTTCCCGCAATCGGTGAACCACTCCACAGGGTAGAATACTGGTTCCTTGGGGCCGAGTTCATCCAGTGAACCCGCCAGCAATGCTGGTGATACGCTGTAACGTCCGGGAAGCAGTCTGCTGGAATCACCGGAGGGTACGGAATCGATGAGAATGCTCCATATCACAGGGTTGTAGTTTGAGGGACCGTCCGTCACGATGACCCGTTTCACTCCCACCATACATCCGGGGTCGGGTACGGGAGGAGACGAGAGAAACCCGGTGCAGGCAGCCACCGGGTCACTGGCAGCAGTGCTGAGGGCATAGTAATACACTGTATATCGGCCGTTATCCTCCGGAACCGGGGGGAGTTCTGTATCCACACTACGACCTGAGTCAGAGGCATCGCCGGAATCTCGTACCACACACGGTGCCAGCATGTCAGGAGAACACGGTGGAGGTGTCTGCATTCCAAGAAAGTCCATGTACGTCGAGGGACACAGAGTCACTGGCTGTCCGGGGAAGGGAATGCATCTGAGCCAGCGCGTCTTGAGGGCGCCGGATGGATCATAGAGATGGAGTGTCAGGGTCACGTGCTCGCCCGTCTGTCCTTCCGGGGGACTGGCCACCATGGCCATTATTCTGGGCTCGTCGCCCAACTTCCCTGGAGGATCGAAGTCCGCAGAGCAGGAATATGCAAAAAATACCAATGAAATCAATATATTACGAAGTGCAATATTTTTCATCACCAGACTCCCTTCACTCCCACCGAGGGAAACAGGGGCATGCCCTTGACCGTGTCGTACCGGGAGTAGTCGAAGTTGTATATGACGAGCTCTGAGGAGCGGTGATTGTATGTATTTTGGATATCGAGGTATGCACTGAGCTTCCACGTTTCGAAGGTCCAGGTTCTGTCGACCCTGATATCCAACTGATGGAACGGGTCCATGCGCCTGGTGAACCTCTCGGTACCGTAGACGGGCACGTAAGTTCCCGTGTCACCGCTGTAGATGGAACCTTCGGGTGGGGAGAAGGGATTGCCGGTGGTATACCGGAATCGTAGTCCCAGACTCCATCCGCCGACGAGATCGGCTGTGAAGAACACCGTGAGTATGTGAGTCTGGTCGTAGGCGTAGACGTGCCAGTCGGTTTTGTCGTCCTCCTTGCGCTCGGCTCTCATGAGTGTGTATGAAACCCATCCTGAGGTCTTGGTAACGAGAGGCACATTCGGATGAAATAGTGCGAATTTTCCCATGATTTCAATGCCATATGCTCTTCCGAGTCCTTGGTTTTTGAAAAGTTCACGGTGGCCGTCATCAGCCTGTGCGTCCGAAAGGGTTATGATGTCCCATATGTACTTGTAAAACAGGGTGCTTCTGAGGATTGCCCGGCGCCCCCATCTGCCTTTGATGCCAGCGGAGGTATGCAGCGAGTGCTCCCAGCCGATATCCTGGTTGTGGGTGAGCCACTCCTGCATGAACTGTATTTCAGGCTCCTGGGTGTAAAGGCCCACACCACCCTCGAGGTCCCATTTCTGAGAAAGGCGCCATGAGGTACGTAGGCGTGGATCCAGATTTATGAGGGTGTATCCCTCTGTGTGATACAGATCTGCCCGTAGTCCCGGAACCAGGGACAGGCGCCCCCATCTCATCTCGTACTCGCCATGGATGGCCGCTGCTGTGACCAGCGAATCCAGTGTAAAGTCTTTGTTGCCGAAGGGATCCGTGGGATCCGATTCCGAATCCGTGTCTCCTCCCCGCCCCGACAGCCGGAACCAGCCGGAGATGGACGAGATCTCGCCGTCGAATCCGGCATGGAAGGCGCCGGCACGTACATCCAGTCTCATGGTGTTTTGCCAGACATCGAAGCCGTACGACAGCTGGTCTTCTTGCTCCAGACGCATGGACACAGGACCAGAGGCCGCGCTGGCCGTGACGGTTCCCCAGTCCCAGGTACGCTTCCATAGAGCCAGGGCCTTGCCAAAGGCGGTGCGGTAGGGCTCGCTGCCATCGCTCAGAAGCTGGAGCGAATCATAGGAGCCGAATCCCATGAAGGTGAGAAGACCGCCGACAAGGGGGCGCTCGTACATGATCTGCCCGTCGTAGTAGAAGGGAGCCATGTCGATGGGAAGGCCGACCCAGGAACGCAGACCGCGAAGCAGGGTGTCGACATACGAACGTCGAAGCGCTATGGCCATGACACCGCTTCCCACGGGCTGCTGCCAGAAACCCATGACACCCCAGAGATCAGCCGAGGCTTCTCCATGCTTCCGGCGTTTGAGCCGTTTTAGCCGGACATTCACTACGCCGCCCGAGAGCCTGCCGAACTCTGGAGAAAAGTTGCCTGGCAAAAAATCTATTGATTTCAAGAAGTTGTCGTTCAAAAACAAAGTCAGAGCCAAGAAATGGTAAATGAGGGGCACGTTGTGTCCTTCGATGTAGTACCGGGTATCACGTGGAGAAGAACCGCGTACCACCAGCATGCCTATACCAAAGGGAGAGCGGGCCACACCAGGCATGGCCTGCACTGCTTTGAGGGGGTCTCCTTGGATTCCAGGAAGTCTCAGGGCATCGTCCATGGTGATGGTGTATGTGGTGGTACCCTGTTTCACCCGGCTGGAACGTACCACGATTTCCTCGGGCTGACCGTCTGAAGTCTGTTCCTCGGAGTTTTTGGTGTCTGAGGATGCTGTCGTGGCGTCGAAAGGAGATGTGGAATCTGATGCAGATGTGCCGGTGTCCGAGGATGCCGTGTCCCCGGATTCGCTGGGCGTACCGCTGGCATCCGCACTGGAATTTCCGGCATAACTGTCTGATTTTATTGAGTTTTTATCCGAAAGCCCAGCGGCCTTCTGAACCGTGGTGGCATCCCGGACCGCCTGTGCACCGGAGGGGGATGCATCTGAAGACGGCGAATCCTGACCCGGCGGGGCCCTGCCTTCCGGCCCTTTCGTGGACCGCGGATTCTGCCTCAGGATGAAGGGGATATCCATGGGAATCTTCACCCTAACGGGCCTGCCCTTTATGCGTGCCGGTTCGAAAGTGAATTTGGAGACGGCCTCCGAAGCAGCCCGAGCGAGATCTGGATCAGGGGACTTGACCACCGTGACCTCAACGACCTTACCTTTCTCGTCTATGAGCACGTGGAGTCGCACCATGCCTGAGATTCTGCGCTTACGTGCCTGTGCCGGATACTGCACGGGTACGGTCTCGATGAGTTTGGGAGGCGTGAATCCCTCGGGAATCCCAGAGGCATCGGCTCCCATGAGGAGCAGGGCAATGAGTACGGGCATCAGGAGGGATTAAACGCCCTTCTGGCGGTCGGTTCAAGCTTCTCCGCTCAGGATGCCGTTCTTACATGAAAAAAAAGGGCCCTTCCCCGAAGGGAAGAGCCCTGGTGGCCAAAAGACCGATAAAAGCTTAGAGCGTCAAAGGAATTACATCATTCCCATGCCGCCCATGCCGCCCATGCCGCCCATGCCGCCGGCTGCTGCCGCCGGGTCTTCCTTCTTGGGCTTCTCCACCACGAGAGCCATGGTGGTGATCATGAGACCAGCCACTGAGGAGGCATTCTGAAGGGCGCTGCGAACCACCTTGGTGGGATCGATGACTCCGGCCTCGAACAGATCCTCATACTTATCGGTGGCGGCGTTGTAACCGAAGGAGGCCTCACCCTCCTTGACACGCTGGACGATGATGGAACCGTCAACGCCGGCGTTCAGGGAGATCTGACGCAGAGGCTCCTCGATGGCTCTGCGCACGATGTTGAGGCCAATCTGCTCACCACCCTCGAGCTCCATGGAGTCGAGTACCTTACCGGCGCGGATGAGAGCCACGCCACCACCGGGGACGATGCCCTCCTCCACTGCTGCCTTGGTGG
>JALWFW010000266.1 GCA_027013865.1 Polyangiaceae bacterium
GTCCTCCAGGCTACCTAGCATATTCAAGAGCTCGTCGGCCATGTACTGCATGTCTTTGCGGGCTGCAAGAAGTGCCAGCTCGGGCGTGGGAACGAGGGCGTAGTCAATGTACTTGAGCTCTGAGGCTTCCCGCTTCTGTCTTGCAGTTGGTTCGGGTACCAGACGCCGGGCCGCGGCTGCGAGATACTTCACGAAGGGCAGGAACAAAAAGGCGTTGAGCACGTTGAAGGTGGTATGGAATGCGCTCATGTGAAGCGGTATGTGATGGGGATCGGAGATGGCTCCTGGTACCATGGCGTCGATGAGCCGCATCCACAGCGGCCAGGTGAAAAACACCACCACCACACCGAATACGTTGAAGAGCATGTGAGCTCTAGCGGCCTGCTTGGCTGCCCTGTTGGCTGCGATGGCCGCAATGTTGGCCGTTATGGTGGTGCCGATGTTCTCCCCCATGACCAGTGCCAGGGCTGTCTGATAGTCGATGACTCCCTGATGGGCCAGCACGATGGTCAGGGCCATGGTTGCAGATGAGCTCTGTATGATCATCGTCACCACGGTACCCACGGCCACGGTATACAGACGGGAGAGCATGCCGCCGGCGTGGAGGAAGCTCATCCAGTGCCTCGCCATTTCGAGGTTTTCCTTCGTTTTAAGGGATTCCTCCATCATCATGAGGCCAAAGAACAGAAGTCCAAATCCCAGGAGAACCTCACCCCATTTCACCAGCCCCTCACGTTTGGTGAATCTGGCGGCAAAACCCAGGGTGATGGCCGGCAGGGTCAGGGCGGTGATCTTGAACTTGAATCCCAGGAGGGATACCAGCCATGCCGTAACCGTGGTTCCGATGTTGGCGCCCAGAACGACTCCGATTGCCTGCTCGAGGCTCATGAGACCTGCATGAACGAAGGACACCACCATGACCGTGGTGGCAGAAGAGCTCTGAATGATGGATGTTACCAGAAAACCAGTGATGAGTCCGGTTATGGGCCTTCCGGTCATGGCTGCGAGCAAAGAGCGCATCCTGTCCCCTGCCACCTTCTGTAGCGCGTCACTCATGGTGGTCATCCCCAGAAGGAAGAATGCCAGTCCGCCCAGAATCTGAATTATGGTATTGGTTGTTTCCATGACTTGCCTCTCCTGTAACCTGTTGAAATTACAGGCTTTTTTGCTGCAGTTATGTTCCCTCCAGCCGCACGGGTAACACATGAGACGAGAAGCAGGCAAGTTAGAAATATGTTAGACGTACGACCCCCACCTGATTGCTGTTTTGTGAAACTTTTCCCTGTGGTGTGCCGGAGAGGCAGACGAAAAAGAAATGGCGCGCCCTGGAGGACTCGAACCTCCAGCCTTCTGGTCCGTAGCCAGATGCTCTATCCAATTGAGCTAAGGGCGCGCACTGTCACGTGCATTAATATGTTACGTGGCGGAGAGCGAGGGATTCGAACCCTCGGTACCCTTTAGAGGTACACTCGCTTAGCAGGCGAGCACCTTCGGCCACTCGGTCAGCTCTCCAAACCGCACACCGGCATATGCCGGATAAGGCATCGTACCAAGCGGCGGAGGAGGAGGGATTCGAACCCCCGGTGCTGACGCACAACGGTTTTCAAGACCGCCGCCTTCGACCACTCGGCCACTCCTCCAAGCAGCCAGGGGGATATCCCCTACAGGCGGTCATTTATATGGCAGAACATGCGGAAGTCAAGAGGAAATTCAATAAAAGTTTGATCGCGCATAACCGCTTGTAACTAAAGGTGGTTTTGCAATATTAGGCGATACGGTCTGTGTCAGCGGAACTGTTGCCATGGCATCTGAATGGGGTAAGGTCTGAGTCCCGGAGGAAGGGTCATGAGAAGACTGGAACAGATACTCAGGCGCATAGACGGCCGCGGATACAAGGCCTACAGGGACATACGGGGTACATACAGGTTCGAAGGCTTCACCCTTACCGTGGAGCATGTCCAGGGTGACCCTTTTGCAGATCCCTCGCGAATCAGAGTCATGGTCCCCGTAGACAGGACATGGATCGGACAGGAGCACGTATCCTCGACATCGCGCCGGGTGGCTTTGCGGGATTTCATGACCCGCAGATTCGCTCAGGCCATAAGAAACCTGGGAGCAGGACACCGCGGAAGTGGAAAGTCGGGGCTCATCTCCGTGGACGTGCCCGGCCCCGAGATCTTAGACAGGTCGTCGTGCCTGCTTACGGACGATGTGGTGGAGATCCGTTTTAGGATGGGACTTCCGGCAGCGGGGCGGCGTATCCTGGGCCGCCAGGCGTGGACCATGTTCGCTCAGGATGTACCCCGCCTCGTGCGTGAGACCTTTGAGAGAGATTATTTTCGTGAGGCACTTGAACACTGCCAAACCGCCGAGGACGCGGATTTTCTGAGGCAGCGCCTTTCAGAGATGGGTCTCGTGGCCTTCATCGCCGAGGGGGCCATCCTGCCCAGACGCAGCGGGGTGGATTTTGGCCCCATGGAGGGGGCTGTGCCCTTCGGTCCCGTGCCCGACACCCTGGCAGTGGAGGTCGGCCTGCCTAATGCCGGGCGCGTCAGAGGGCTTGGCATACCGCGGGGAGTGACTCTCATCGTGGGGGGTGGATACCACGGTAAGTCTACTCTTTTAGATGCCATTGCCATGGGCATATACAATCACATACCAGGAGACGGACGCCAGCTTGTGGTCACCGACTCAGGGGCCGTTACCGTGAGATCCGAGGACGGACGACGGGTGGAAGGCGTCGACATATCCCCGTTCATATCGGGTCTTCCCGGTGGTCGGGATACCACGCGTTTCTCGTCGGAGGACGCCAGCGGGTCCACCAGCCAGGCGGCCAACATAGTGGAGGCCATGGAGGCCGGGGCAACTGCCCTAATACTGGACGAGGACACGTCAGCCAACAACTTCCTGGTACGTGATTTTCGGATGCAGATGCTGGTACACCGGGATCGAGAGCCCATAACGCCTTTCGTGGACAGGGTGCGCCAGCTCTATGATGAGCTCGGTATATCCACGGTTATGGTACTGGGGGGAAGCGGTGATTATCTAGACGTTGCCGACGTGGTGATTCAGATGGATGCCTACCAGCCAGTGGACGTGACCGGGCAGGCCAGGGAAATATGCCGCAGGTTTCCCACCCTGAGGCATCAGGAGGCCACAGGGAGTATCGCCAGGCCACGGGGCCGCGTTCCTGATCCAGAATCTTTCGATCCGTCCCGTGGTTCCCGCAGGGAGAAGATCAAAAGCGTCGCCACCAGGGCCATCGTTTTCGGGCATCACGAGATAGACGTGTCATATCTCGACCAGCTCGCAGACCCTTCCCAGACTAGGTTCATATCGGACGTGATTTTGTATGCCTGGAAGCACCACATGGACGGTCGCACGACCTTAGCCGATGCCATTGCCAAAGCCATGAACGACATGAGGCGCGGGGGCTTCGATGCCCTGACAGAAGGACGTTTTGACAACCGTGCAGCAGTGCGCCCCCATGAGGTGATGGCAGCTGTCAATAGACTGCGTACCTTGAGAATTGTTTAATGATTATAGACGGTTATGTGGTTTATTTGCAGGCGGGCAGTGCCAGTGCGGTGGGAATCATGCGCCCTTTGTAGCCGATGAAGAGCATCTGTGAACCAGTGGCAGAGGCAGGAGCTGTGAATGTGGCCTTTTTCCCTTTGGAAGATACCCGTATGGGGATGAGTCTGTTACTGCCCATATATACGCCATCTGCCACACCCAGGTACTGTCCGGTTATGGTGATCTTGCGTCCTTTGCACACCTTGGGTGTGTCGATGGATCTCACCAGGGGATACTGCCGGAACGGGATGATTCCGTCGGTGTTGGTTATGATGTTGTAGCGTTTGCACATGACGGTGAGGTGATGGCGCTTGATGCCAGCAGGCATCTCGAAGGTTATCATGTTGCCATCGTGTGATAGCAGGCGTGCCTGGAGATTGCCCACCCTCACCTGCGGATCGTTGCACTTGCCGCCGGCCAGGGTCACTGTGATGCGTCTGTTGGGCCAAGCAAAAGGCGGATTGATGGACTTCAGGTATGGATGCAGGTCCTTTACCAGGAGAACACCACCAGTCTCACTAGCATTCCGGCCTGTCTTGACCATCAGTGGTACTGCCATGTAATTCCAGTTGTCCATGAACCTCTCGTGGGGAAGTGCAGCAGAATCTAAGTACAGTTTCACCTTTGAAGAAGATATGTACTTCGTCTGCAGTTTGTGGATTCCAATGCGGAACTGTGTTGAACGGGTGAAACCGCTGCCTTTGAGAGTGATCCAGGTGTCAGGGGTGACTAGTACGGGATCCGTGCCGGTGATGGTGGCTTTCACCCTGGGTCTGAAAAGGCCAACGGTAGCATGTCCGGTTGCCGTACGACCGGCGCAGCTGTACTGTATCTTCACGGGATTGTTGCCTTTTCTCGTGTATTTGATCTGTGGCATGCGGAACAGTACCCTGGTGGGAGTCGCCAGCAGGACCTTTGCCCTCTTTTGGCGGTGTCCCTGAAGGACGGTCACCTTGGGGTTGGTACATCCTTTTTCGATTTCGGCCACTGCCAGGGCTCCGGCACGTCCCACGTAGAGCGTTCCCATGGCGGGAGTGGGGTTTATCACAGTCATGGGAACGGTGGGGGCCGCTTTCACGGAGCCGAATCTGGCTGAAAGAACACCAGCATGGGCGTCTTTGGGAATGCGTACGTATATGAAGTAGGTTCCGGAGAAGCCTGAGACGATGTTCTCCACGTTCAGTTTGCGCTCATTGAAGTATATGTCGGGAGGGTACGGAGCTCCCTGGACTCTCACGGCTATCAGTGTACCTCCGGGTACGCTGCGGTCTTTTACGATGAGGGTCATTTTTTGGGGATAGGTCAGTGTGATGCGTCCTGATGCAGTGCCGTTCGGGCATGACAGCTTCACCTGACCTGAGGTGGCTTTTTTGGGTACCCTGAACACCACCATCATGCTGGGAACCAGGGTCCAGGTTTTGGCCTTGATTCCGTCCACGGTGATTTCGGGATAATGACACAGGTTGGCGCCCCGTATGGCAGTAGTAGTGCCTGGAACGACTCTGTCCGGCATGAACTTCTGGATTACAGGAGCCGGGATACCTCCGGCCATGGCACTCGTACTCAGGGTAACGGTCGCCAGAAACACGAATACGGCTGAAAGTAGTGCACTTTTCATGAATGTTCTCCTTTTGCTGCTTATTGTTCCCATTTTCACGATACAACAGATGTGTACCCATACTATTGGAATCCGAAATCTATTCAACGGATGCAGAATAAAAACACAAAAAACTAACTGTATGATAAATACCCCCGGAAAATAGTATGTTTTGTTTGTATCAGGCCGATTTCAGGTGTCCAGGATGCGAACCACGAAACATTTCAGGTATTCGGACTGGGGGACTGCGGGAATGGAGGGATGGTCCGGACCCGCTCCGGTGCGCATGAGAACGCTCAGACGCCTGGAGCCAGCTCCCTGACGTATGGCCTCCAGGAGATCGTCGGCTGACACGTGACTCGAGCACGAGCAGAACATGGCCAGTCCCCCCGGCGCGAGATGGTCCAGCACTGATGAGGCGAGTTTCGCATAGCCGTGCATGGCCCTGGGAACGTGGGAACGCTTCTTGGCAAAGGCCGGTGGATCACACACGATGGTGTCGTAAAGTTCTTCGGTTGACCTGAGAAATTCCATGACATCCGATTTTATGGCCTTCACCGTAAGGCCATTGATCCGGGCTGCTTGGGTGAGGGTGGAGATGGCTGCATCACTGGAGTCCACGCAGGTGACGTCACATCCGCCTTTTGCCATGGCAAGGCCGAATCCGCCTTGATACGAGAACAGGTCCAGGGCACGGCCGCGTCCGAGGCGCCCCATGAGTGCGTGGTTGTCTGCTTGGTCCAGGAATACCCCTGTCTTCTGACCCTCGAGAAGATCCACCTCGAAGACGATGCCGGCTTCACTGTAACGGACTTTGGACGACTCCCCAGTGAGGAGCTTTTGGAAGGTGTCCAGGCCTTCGTTCAGTCGGGCCCGGGCGGTGTTCTTGAGTATCATCACTTCGGGGGAGAGCTGTTTTTCTAAGGCGTCTAGCACCCACTGGGATATGGCCTCGCTTCCTGCAGTGAGGAACTGCACCGAAAGTGCTCGTCCTATACGGTCGACTACCACCCCGGGAAGACCGTCGGCTTCACCGTGAATCAGGCGGCAGGAGCGGCCCCCATAGCCCAGGACCTCGTCCCGGAGTCTTATGGCCGCTGCCACCCGTTCTTCGATGAAGGTGCTATCCACGGTACGCCTGGAGTGGGTCAGGACGCGCACCATTAGTTTGGAATCCGGCGAGTACAGGCCCTGGCCCATCCAGCGGCTGGAACCATCCACCAGACCCACCACTCCAGGCCCGGTACCGTCAGGGATCCTCACCACGTCTTGGGGATACAGCCACGGAAAGGCGCTTCTGATGCGTTTTACCCCCCTGGGGTGCAGTATGAGTATGGGAATGGTGCTCTTGCTCATGATCTCTGACTCATTTCGAAGCCTTCTGGCTGGCAGATACCTTTTTCAGTGCGGCGCGAAGCGTGGATGCGCTGGTCCTCCCGCGGAACACTTCGGCCAGTCGACCCTGACTGTCGGTTATCACCATGTAGGGAATGCTCCTGACCAGGTATTTCTCTGACACGCGTCCGTCGTCCAGGCATATTTTGAAAGGCAGGCTGCCTGCCACGGCCCGGGCCTGAGCGGACACGGCCTTCCCGCCCCAGGTATGGATGAGATACACGTTGTCCGCAAACTCCTTGAGTTCGGGGAGGATGCGCATCTCTTCGCGGCATACGGGACACTGCGTGGACCAGAACACCAGCAGATGAGGCCTGCCTGGTTCGAGGGTGCACTGGGAACCGTCGTCAGCAGGAAGCGTGAAGGCAGGAGCCGGCTCACCCACTCCCAGAGGCATGACCTTGGGAACCAGCTTCGGCACGTATATGGTGTACAGACTTACGAAGATGATCCCGAGTATCAGGAGGAAGGACTTGGAATATCTGGATATTATGGTTTCGGACAACTCCTTCTCATATGGTTCGGCACCCGAAAACACGCGCCAGAACACGAAGAGGTTGAGGATGCCAACTGCCACGGCGAGAACTTCCTCCAACGGGAAACCCGCCACAATGTATGGTTTCATGGCCTCCAGCATGATAGGCACTTTGAACAGGATGCGTATCATCATGGCTGGGAACCAGGCCCACAGGCCGCCTTCGAAGGCTCTGTCCCAATCATGGCCGTCCTTTGGCTGAGCCAGGTATAAGATTACGGTGAAAAGAAGCACCGGAAGACCGTCGGTACGCATTATCACGCCCAGTTCCATGAGAAGCTCGCCGATGCCGTCGGCTATACCCAGCTTCCAAAAGGTCAGGGCGGTCCTCACAGTGTCGGGGATGCGCTCTAAAAGCATGGCTACGAGGATCATGAAGGCGAGGTGAAGATCCGTGGAGCCCTTTTCTCCGAAGGCGATATCTCCGGCCTGATCCGTACGGTAGTTTATGAGGGCAAGGCGCCTCATCAGGGTGCCTGAGCCGTATCTTCCCGTGTCTTTGCCGTTGTTTTCACTGGTGTTTTTACTGGTGCTGGACATGGTTCGTCTCCTGAGAGTACACGGTCGTGCGGTGCAGGAGATGGTGCCGCACCCCACGGGTAGGGGGCAGATGTTACACGAAAGGCGGCAAAATGAAATATGCACTCCTCAGGCCGGTAGGGCAGTCGCGTTTTACTGAACATGCGCCAATATAGATGACAGTCCCACTGAATTTGAGGTACGTCCCCTGACGTTTGCTCTGAAAGCCTGCCTTATCTGTCATACCCAGGCCTAGACTTCCTGCTGGGAGCTAATCTGCATGGCAGGCCGTCCCCTGACGTGCGTACTTCCAAGGCTCTGCCCGTCAGTGCCTGGCATCTCTCCCTGACGTTTGCTCTGAAAGCCTGCCTTATCTGTCATACCCAGGCCTAGACTTCCTGCTGGGAGTTAATCTGCATGGCAGGACGTCTCCTGACGTGCGTAATTCCAAGGCTCTGCCCGTCAGTGTCCGGCATCTCTCCCTGACGTGCGTACTTCCAGGGCCCTGCCCGTCAGTGCCCGGCATCTCTCCCTGACGTTTGCTCTGAAAGCCTGCCTTATCTGTCATACCAGGCCTGGACTTCCTGC
>JALWFW010000267.1 GCA_027013865.1 Polyangiaceae bacterium
CTTTGCACCTAAGGAGAAAATCATCATCTTTGCGTCTGGCACGCCGTTCCGGTTCCAGTGTTACTGGTCCCAGAATCATATATGGAAGACGTTCATCCAAAAGCCTTAGACCGGCACAGGATGTCTGGCTGTCCAAGGAGCCTTCCCGGCATTCCGGTTCCACTGTGAACGTTGCGCTCCCTCCAGAACTCAAACCTTTCGACTACAGTCCTCCGGTGGCATCTAGGTAGTTCCGTTCATAACAGGGCAGTCGAGTTTTGAGATTACGGGCCTAGGTTTGCCAAAACCCCATTCCCGTATGCCTAAGGTATCCCCAAGCCTGTCCAAAAAGTGTCCAACTTAGCCGAGATGGGCTGGTATTCAGACAGACCGCCTATGGTACGATACTCAAAGTCCTTTTATTTCAGTATGTTATGCGAGTAATTTCAATAAGTTACACAGTAAAAGCGTCTTTCGTAACTCAGCAGGTGTTTCAGGGTAGTCGAGTTTTGGGATTACGGGCCATCCAGGTTTGCCAGAACCCCACGCCCGTATGCCTAAGGCGGACAAGCCTGTCCAAAAAGTGTCCAACTTAGCCTAGATGGGCCGGTGTTCAGACAGACTGACTGTGATATGGTGCTCAAAAGTACTTTAATTTCAGTATGTTATGCGCGCCAAATTCCGACCACTGCCCCTGGCACGTATATTGCATAACCCCTCCCATGACTGAACCCTAGGAGACACGAGGATCCCCCGGCTGGGTGCCGAGCGCTAGCACCGTGCCGGGCAGGTGGTGGAGGAACCTTGCCCCGAAAATCCCACCGTAATAGCGGCGGGACAGGCAGGGGCTTATCCAGCGGTTCGGATTTTTGGCCGGTGTGACGGCGGGGGTGGGCCCTTCTTTAGATGGGACAGTTTAGGTCTTGCGGTAAAGTGCTGTAATATCAAGAGGTTACCGGGTGACACCAAACGCTGTGGCGGAGTGTGTGGACTGTGCGGGCAGGCTGCAGCACCCATGGAAGAACCTTCTTGGGGCAATGAATCAGTGTCACCTCCACGACCGGAAGCATGTCCAGCCAGGAAGGCTAACCACGGACCCTTGCAGGGCAGCCCAACAGCCCTACCGTTCATAGCGAAAATGATTGCACGGGAGGTTTTCAGGACGTAAGATCATGGCCCTGAAAATATGCTGGAGGACCCCAATATGCGGTATGAAACACCGAAAGAACTCAAGGAGTGCCTAGAACTCCTATCCGGGGAAGGTGCCCGGCCCATAGCAGGTGGTACTGACCTGATCATAAAAATGGAACGTACTGGAGAGAGGCCTGATGTCCTAGTAGACCTTTCTTACCTTCCGCTCCACGATGTTACGCTCACGGAGACCGGCGGGCATGAAGAGCTCCGTATCGGAGCGCTAGCCACTATATCTCAACTCCTGGAGCATCCCGACATCAGAGAGCATGCTCCTGTCTTGTGGCAGGCCTGTACTCAGACAGCGGGACCTCAGATTCGAAACCGTGCCACCATAGGGGGCAACATTGTCAACGCTTCTCCTGCTGCAGATCCTGCTCTGGCGCTTCTGGCACACCGTGCTGCAGTGCGGCTTATTTCCAGACATGGCATGAGGGACGTATCACTGGAGGATTTCTTCGAAGGACCAGGCCGTACGGCGCTTTTGCCTGGCGAGATGGTGGAGACGGTGGAGATTCCCATCAGACGGCCGTCTGGAGGAGTCAGGAAGCTCGCTCATTTCTTCAAGATGGGTGGCCGTAATGCTCAGACCATTGCCATTGCCTCGCTTGCTGCCATTACCTGGCTCGACGCCGATGATACTGTGATCCGGGCTACCATCGCAGCAGGTTCAGTCGCTCCAACTCCTCTGCGTCTCAGAAAGGTGGAAGAATTCCTTCAGGGCAGGAAGCTGGACAGCGAAACCATCGCAGAGGCCGTCGGTCTAGCCCGAAAGTCCATATCACCCATAGATGACGTGAGGGGAAGTGCGGATTACCGCAGGCATATAGTGGGCGTATTCCTGGAGCGCCATCTTTCAGGTGAGCCTGTTCAAGATATGGATGGTATCCTTTATGCCAATGACTCTTCTTCGTGGATACCTGTTCGCCGTCATGCGGAGCGTTCGATAGAGGTGGATGGCGTCGTCATGGACGACCCTCTGGGGGCATGGGACCCCTCCATGAGGCTTTTGGATTTCCTTCGTGATGTACTGCACGTGACGTCAGTGAAGGACGGCTGTCGTGAGGGAGAATGCGGGGCCTGTACAGTGCTTTTGGACGGACGGCCAGTAAATTCCTGTATGGTTCCCCTGGGGGATGCTTTGGGCCGTACCGTCGTTACCAGTGAAGGTCTCATGGTGGATCAGGGTGCCATTGGAGTGGAGCATCGGGCTCTGGTGGAGTCAGGAGCCGTTCAGTGTGGCTTTTGTACGCCCGGCTTCGCGGTGACCACGCATTATCTCAAAGAGAAATATGGTGAATATCCGGGTGAGGACGTGGTGCGTCGGGAGATCTCCGGCCACTTGTGCCGCTGTACCGGATATAAAAAGATAGTCGAGGGAATAGAGATGGCTTTCAGGCTCGAGGAGGGGGAGTGATGAAGAAATACGGAATCGATCAAGGACTCCCCAGACCGGATGCACATGCCAAAGTCACCGGTAAGGCACGCTACGTAAACGATTATCATCCGCCCAAGATGCTCATCGGCGGCATCGTTGGTTCTCCTGTGGCTTCTGGGCGCATAAAATCCATAGATGTATCGGAGGCCCGCCGTGTTCCCGGCATTCACGCGGTTCTCACTGCAGACGACCTGCCGGGACCCAATTCCATGGGCATAATTTACGACGATCAGCCGGTACTGGTGAAAGACAGGGTGCGAATGGTGGGTGACCGTCTCGTACTCATAGCCGGAGAGACCCGCGAAGCCGTGGAAGAGGCAAAACGGCGGGTGAAGGTGGACATCGAGCCCCTCCCAGGTCTGTACGACGTCACACGCGCGCTCGATCCCGATGCTCCGGTGGTCAACGGCGACTCGAATCTCATCAGGGAATTCAAGGTTATCCACGGAGACGTCGAGTCTGCTGCTCATGATGCCGAGATCACCATCTCAGGTGAGTATCATATCGGTGGACAGGAGCATGCTTACCTGGAGCCTCAAGGGACACTGGCATTCCCAGAGGCCGATGGGTCGTGGACGGTATATGTGACAGCACAGTGTCCTTTTTACGTGCGTGCAGCAGTTGCCCGTTTCCTGAAACTGCCCATCAGCATGGTTCACGTGGTCCAGACCGTGACAGGCGGCGGTTTTGGCGGCAAGGAGGATTACCCCAACGAGCCGGCAGTATGTGCGGCAGCCCTGGCAAAGGTGACGGGCCGTCCAGTCAAACTGATATATGCCCGTGATTATGATATGCAGGTCACTACGAAGCGCCATCCCATGGTCATACGCCACACGCTTCATGCCCGCAGGGACGGCAAGGTAGTCGGCGTCGATCTCGAAATCCTGGTGGATGCCGGGGCTTACGCTGGCTTGTCCACGGTGGTGGCCGAGCGAGCCAACATCTCGTCAGTGGGGCCGTACGAGATACCTAACATCAGGGTTTCTACCAAGGTGCTCTATACCAACAATTTGTTCGGAGGTCCTTACCGAGGTTTTGGCGCTCCTCAGGTTGCTGCTGCTCATGAGTCCCAGATGGATCGCCTTGCATCAGCCCTTGGTATGGACCCCTTCGAGGTTAGGCGCATAAACGGTGTGAGCCGCGAGCATCCGATGTTCGCATCTGGGGAGAATTTACCTCAGGCCCATATCTATCCTGAGCTTTTGGACCGTCTTGAGGAGCTTTCTGGATGGAAGCAGTATCGTAACCAGCCGGCTTCCTCAGGTAGATACCGCGAAGGTATCGGTATAGGAACCATCATTTATGGTGTGAATCTGCATTCAGGGGGGCAGCGTCTCGATAGATCGGCTGCCTACATCATAGTTCAGCAGGATGGCTCTGTGAACGTGGCCGTGGGCGTCACGGAAATGGGCCAGGGGGCCCTTGCAGCAATGCGCACCATGGCAGCCCGTGCCCTCGGTATCAGCGAGGATCTGATCTACGTGACCCAGGTAGACACCAACCAGGTGCCTGACTCCGGTCCCACAGTCGCTTCCAGAGCCACGGTATCGGGAGGGCGTGCTATTCTCGATGCAGTATCCAAACTGCGTCCCCGCTTCCTGGAGGTCGCTGCAGACATGCTGGGCGTATCTCCGGGCGCCCTCGATCTGCGGGACGGAGTGTTCAGCACCTCAGATGGCAGCGCATTGGTGTCCTGGCCCGAGGTGACGGCAGAATACTATGTGCGCAGACTGAATCCTGCGGTGGTGGGCTGGTTCCGTTCTCCTGACAGAGAGTACGATCACGACACCGGACAGGGCAGGGCTTACATGTTTTACGCCTTTGCAGGTCATGCCGTCCGTGTGCGCGTGGACACCGAGACAGGCAAGGTCGACGTCCTCGACGTCACGGCTGTCCATGACGTCGGCAGGGTCATAAGTGAAGTAGGTATAGAAGGCCAGGTGCATGGAGGCGTGATACAGGGTCTTGGATGGGCTCTCCTGGAAGAGTTCCGTATGAAAGAAGGCCGCATGCTCAACGCAGGTTTCACGGATTATCTCATTCCCACGGCCATGGATGCCCCTGCAGACATAAAGATGTACTTTATCGAAGATCCCGAGCCTCAGGGACCATTTGGGGCCAAGGGTATTGGTGAGCCTTCCTTCATCTCTGTCGGGGCTGCAGTCATGAATGCCGTTTACCACGCACTTGGCACCGAAGTAGATATCCTTCCTCTGACTCCCGAAAATGTTTGGCGTCTGATGAATCGGTCTGCCGGGAACAATGCGGCCAGGGAGGATGAAAAATGACTCATGGCAGGGATTCCGGTGATTCTGGTCAGCATGAAGGTCTAGATCCCAGTATGATCCGTCTGGAACCGCTTGGTTCTGGCAAGAGTCTGAAACTCGAACCCTTGGGAGGACGGCAGGAGCCAGCTTCACAACAGCCTGTAATGTCGCGGACTCCGTCGGCCGACTCACTGGAGCTTGCAGCCGATGACGATATCGTTCCGGATATTAGGCAGGATTCGGGATATACACCGAAAACCACTGATCTACTCCCGGTGAATCCTACGTTTCCGCATCAGCCTGGGAAACATGACAGCCAGCCTCAAGAGCCTTCCCATTTCCCTGTACAGCCATCGGATGAACCTCCACAGGCCGATCTCGCAGCCGAGGTACAAAAAGCGACGGCGCCAGTCGAGATAGACAGATCCGCAGATGAGGAAATCCGTGAAACAGAGGCCGTCATACTGGTACGTCAGCCTTTTTGGGAAACAGCCTCTGGAGCCATCATTGTGATGCTGGTGGTCTCTTTTTTCATAGGTGCGTTTGTGGCCCTGTATTATATAAGATCTCTCTACTCTGAGCCCATAACAGATGCCAATATCATGTCAGCCGCATTTCATACCTTCATGGTATGGCTGGTATCCGGTCTGTCGGTCGCCCCTCTCCTATGGTACGGGTATTCCAGGATTATAGACTGAATCACCATTCTTTCTGATTCAGTTCTGATTGATACGCGTGCTTATCTTCTAGGAAGCAAATGATCTCTTATTTCGTCGTGAGATGTCATGAAATTTACCGAATTATACATCAGATAATTGTCTTACAGGCGGGATTTTGAAAAAAGTACAGTTATTTCAGTATGTTACAAAAATAGGCGACAGCGGAACGAACAGAATATGCGCTGTTGACAAAGACTTTACCCTCCCTATAATAGCTGACGCCTTGTAGGCATATAGTGCGTAGTGTTTAACTCCAAAACCCGAGTGTGGTCGGAGAGTTGGTGAGAAGAGAAGATGCCGACGATCAACCAGTTGGTTCGCAAAGGTCGTAAGAAAGTCATTAAGAAGAGTGGTGCCCCTGCTCTTAAATCCTGCCCTCAGAAGCGCGGTGTTTGCGTGCGTGTCTATACAACCACGCCCAAGAAACCTAACTCCGCACTTCGTAAGGTTGCCCGTGTGCGCCTCACTAACGGAATAGAGGTCACTTCCTATATTCCCGGTGAGGGACACAATCTGCAGGAGCACTCCGTGGTGCTTATCCGTGGTGGTCGTGTGAAGGACCTCCCCGGTGTCAGGTATCACATCATTCGTGGTGCTCTGGATGCAGCGGGTGTTGATGGACGCCGTAAGTCCAGAAGCAAGTATGGCACCAAGAAGCCCAAGTCCTGAGGAGAGGAGTGAGGTAGGTCATGTCCAGGAGAGGACGCGCTCCAAAACGCGATGTTATTCCGGATCTGAAGTACAAAGATGCTCCCGTTGACGTGCGCAAGCGTATCACCAAGTTCATCAACAAGGTGATGTGGGACGGCAAGCGCGGCACGGCTGAGCGTATCGTTTATGGCGCATTCGAGATAATAGCCGAGCGCCGTAAAGACGATCCAGTCAAGATTTTTGAGAAGGCCATGGAAAATGTGCGCCCCCACGTGGAGGTCAAGTCCCGCCGCGTTGGTGGTTCCACATATCAGGTTCCGGTGGAGGTCGTGCCGGACAGATCAGTGGCACTGGCCATGCGCTGGATTATTCATGCATCCCGCAACCGCTCTGAGCATTCCATGAAAGAGCGTCTCGCTGCCGAACTGATGGAGGCGGCCGAGGGTCGCGGTGCTGCAGTCAAGAAGCGTGAGGACACGCATAGGATGGCTGAGGCCAACAAGGCATTCGCCCATTACAGGTGGTAATTCCATAACATGACCCATCCCCCAGGAAGGGGGAGGAGATCCCACTCGTCGCAAGGCGTTTTTACGAACCAGCGGCAGTGAGAAGGTGGTACTTCGTCCATGGCGAGCAAGAAAGGCAAAGACATAGATATATCGCAGCTCCGTGACAGGCCGATGGAGATGGTGCGCAATATCGGTATCATGGCGCACATCGATGCAGGCAAGACAACTGTTACGGAGCGTATCCTCTATTATACCGGCGTGACTTACCGTATCGGTGAGGTTCACGAGGGTACTGCCACCATGGACTGGATGGAGCAGGAGCAGGAACGCGGTATCACCATCACCTCAGCCGCAACTACGTGCTACTGGAACGATCACCGTATCAATATAATAGATACTCCCGGCCACGTCGACTTCACTATAGAGGTCGAGAGATCTCTTAGGGTTCTCGATGGTGGGGTCGTCGTCTTCTGTGCAGTGGCTGGTGTGCAGCCCCAGTCGGAGACGGTTTGGCGTCAGGCTGACAAATACCGTGTTCCCCGTCTTGCGTTCATAAACAAGATGGACCGCGTTGGAGCCGACTTCAACCGTGCCATTGCATCCATGAAAAACCGTCTTGCTGCCAATCCAGTCGCCATACAGATACCCGTTGGCGCAGAAGATTCCTTTGCTGGTCTCATAGACGTGATAGAGCGTAAGGCCTACCTGTGGGATCAGGATATTCTCGGCGCAGAATTCAGAATTGAGGATATTCCGGAAGAATATCGCGATGCAGCCGAGGAAGCCCGTCTGGGGATAATCGACGCACTCGTCGATGTAGACGACGAATTTATGGAATATGCCCTAGAGGCCGATGAAGAGAGTATTCCAGCCGATGTTATAAAGAAGGCTCTCCGTCGTGCCACTCTAGAACTCAAGGTGACTCCAGTTCTCTGTGGAAGTGCATTCAAAAACAAGGGGATACAGCCTCTTATGGATGCAGTCGTGGAGTATCTGCCTTCACCTGTCGACAAGGGCGGCGTCACTGGCGTCAATCCACGTACGGGGGAAGAGATCTCGAGAGAGCCTTCAGATGATGAGCCTGTGGCTGCTCTCGCTTTCAAGATAATGACCGATCCCTACGTGGGTAATCTCACGTTCATCAGGGTTTATTCCGGAGTCCTTCTTTCTGGTCAGACAGTTTACAATGCTACCAAAGGCCGTAAGGAGAGAATCGGTAGACTCCTCCGTATTCATGCCAACAAGCGTGAGGATGTCCCCGGTATCGTAGCCGGAAATATAGGGGCAGCAGTCGGTCTCAAGGAGATCGCTACTGGTGACACCCTGACCAGTATAGATGCTCCTGTAGTGCTTGAGTCCCTTGATGTGCCCGAGCCTGTCATCTCAGTGGCAATAGAGCCGAAATCAACGTCTGATTCGGACAAACTGGGAGAAGCTCTTCACAAATTGGCTCTGGAAGATCCCACTTTCAGGGTTCACACTGATGAAGAAACTGGCCAGACCATTATCTCGGGCATGGGAGAGCTTCATCTCGAGATTATCGTTGACCGTTTAGTGCGGGAATTCAAGGTAGCAGCCAACATAGGTCGTCCTCAGGTGGCCTATAGGGAAACCCTGGCGGGTCCTGCTCGTGGAGAAGGCAAATTCGTTCGCCAGTCAGGCGGTCGTGGCCAGTATGGTCATGTGGTGATCGAATTTGAGCCTGCAGAAGCCGGTGCAGGACTCGTTTTTGAGGAAAAAATCGTCGGTGGGGTGATTCCCAAAGATTATTTTGCTGCTATAGAGAAGGGCCTCCGGGATGCCATGAATCGCGGGATACTTGCGGGTTATCCCCTGATTGACATAAAGGCGACCCTGGTGGACGGCTCATATCATGAGGTGGACTCCTCGGAGATCGCTTTTGCCATAGCAGCTTCCATGTCTCTCAAGGATGCTGCGGAAAAGGCAGGAGTGAATATCCTTGAGCCAGTCATGGATGTAGAAGTCGTCACCCCGGAGGAGTATATGGGTGATGTGCTGGGTGACATAACTTCCCGCCGAGGGAAGATCCTGGGTATGGAAAATCGTCCAGGAGTGCAGGTAATTGATGCACAAATCCCCTTGGCAAACATGTTCGGTTATGCTACACAGCTGAGGTCGCTCACCCAGGGTCGGGCGACATATACAATGCAGTTCTCCCATTATGCCGAAGTACCGGCCCAGCTTAGGGAGAAGTTAGTCAAGTAGGAGCGAGGAGATATAACCATGCAGAAGATACGCATCAAGCTCAAGGCGTTCGATCATAAGCTGCTCGATCAGTCGTCAGCAGAGATCGTCAACACTGCCAAGTCAACCGGCGCCAAGGTGGTCGGTCCGATCCCGCTCCCCACCAAGATCAGCCGCTACACGGTGCTCCGTTCCCCTCACATCGACAAGAAGTCGAGGGAGCAGTTTGAGATCCGTGTGCATAAGCGCCTGATTGATATCCTGGAGCCTACGGAGAAGACCATCAACGCGCTGAGTGAGCTGGATCTGGCGCCGGGAGTGAACGTCTCCATCAAAGTGTGAGCGTGGAGGTAGGTTATGGCGACTTTCGACGTGTACAACCTGAACGGTGAGAAGATCGGGCAGGCCGAACTGTCCGACGCGGTGTTCGGGGCCGAAATCAAGACCCACATCATGTGGGAAGTGGTCCGTGCCCAGATGGCTGCGAAGCGTGCTGGAACTCATAGTTCCAAGACCCGCTCCGAGGTGAGCGGTGGCGGCCGTAAGCCTTACAGACAAAAGGGAACGGGACTTGCCCGTCAGGGCTCTACCAGGGCACCGAATCATGTGGGTGGTGGTAAAGTATTTGCCCCCAAGCCGCGTGATTACTCTTTCTCAGTGCCCAAGAAGGCGCGCAGGGTGGCTCTTAAGTCTTCTCTGAGCCTGAGGGCACAGGAGAAAAGGCTGATCCTGGTGCAGGATCTGGACATCGGCGAAATCAAAACTCGTAAGATGGCAGAAATACTGAAGAAACTGGGGGCACGGAAGGCTCTGGTGGTGGAGGATAGCTCCAACCAGAATGTTGCAATGTCCATGCGCAACTTCCAGGAGCACAAATGGCTTCCCCCAGAGGGTCTCAATGTTTATGACGTGCTAAACCACGACACTCTTATTATGAAGGTGGACGTGGCGAAGGCTCTCGAAGAGCGCCTTCTCAGGCCGGTGAGGTGAGGCGATGAAGTTCTACGAGGACATCATCATTCGCCCGATTATGAGCGAAAAGAGTGTGCAGCAGCAGGAAGAACTGTACAAGTATACCTTTGAGGTACTTCCGGATGCCAACAAGATCGATATCCGCAAGGCTGTGGAGAAGATTTTTGGCGTAAAGGTCAGGAAAGTTCGGGTGCAAAATTATCTTGGACGCAAAGTACTGCGTCGTGCACGTCGTGTGAGGGTTCCTGGTCGTACCAAAAACTGGAAGAAGGCAATCGTGACCCTGGCTCCTGGTCAGGAAATCGATTTCTTCAAGGATGTCAGGTAGTTAGCGAGGTGGTGTCATGGGTATAAAAGTATACAAGCCCACAACCCCCGGTCGTCGCGGCATGAGCGGTAACGACTTTGCGGAGCTCACCAAGGGCTACAAGGTGCACCGCAAACTTCTGCGCGGACGCAGGTCCACCGGCGGAAGGAATAACTATGGTCGTATCACAGTCCGTTTCCGTGGCGGCGGCCATAAAAGACGTTATCGTGTGATCGATTTCAAACGCAACAAAACCGGAATCCCTGCGATTGTGGAAAGCATTCAGTACGATCCCAACCGCACGGCATTCATAGCTCTTATAAAGTATGCGGACGGAGAGCGTTCCTACATCCTGGCCCCTCAGGGTCTGAAAGTGGGAGATACCGTAATCTCCACAAATACGCGTAAATACATAGAGTTCAAGCCCGGCAATGCAATGCCGCTCAAGTTCATCCCGGATGGCACACACATTCACAATGTGGAGCTTCATATCGGTCATGGTGGGCAGATCGCTAGGGCTGCCGGGACTTCGGCACAGTTGATGGCAAAAGAGGGCGACTATGCGCTGATCCGTATGCCTTCCGGAGAAATGCGCAAGGTTCACGTCCGGTGCCGTGCTACAATCGGGGTACTCAGCAATGAGATGCATTCCAACATCAGCATCGGTAAGGCTGGACGTACCAGGTGGCTCGGTCGCCGTCCTCATGTACGCGGTGTTGCTATGAACCCTGTTGACCATCCCATGGGCGGTGGTGAAGGTCGTACGAGTGGCGGCCGTCATCCGTGCTCTCCATGGGGTTGGCCTACCAAGGGTTACAGAACCCGTAAGAAGAAGCCGAGCGATAAGTTTATTGTGAAGAGAAGGTATGAGAAGTGATAGGAGGTTGAGGTATGCCCCGTTCGCTTAGAAAAGGACCATTTATTGACGAGCACCTTTACAAGAAGGTGATTAAGGCCCGTGAGACGGGAGATCGCAAGCCGATCAAAACCTGGTCGCGTCGTTCCACCATTATTCCGGACATGATAGATCTTACCATTGCTATCTATAACGGACGTAAATTCGTTCCGGTGTACATCACCGAACAGATGGTGGGGCATAAACTTGGAGAGTTCGCACTGACTCGTACCTTCAGGGGTCATGCCGCGGATAAGAAGGGTAAAAAACGGTAATAGGTGAGGAAGGAGTCGGGCCATGGGCAAGACCGCTAGGAAGAGAGAGCTCAAGGAGATGAGGAAGGCCGAGAGGAGAGAACACCCGCGGGCGATTCTCCGTTATGCCAGGATCGCTCCCCGCAAGATGCGAATCCTTGCCAACATGGTTCGCGGCAAGGATGTGGAGGAGGCCCTCGCACTGCTTAACTTCAGCAATAAAAGAGGTGCGCTTCCCCTCAGGAAGCTCATAATGAGTGCCACCTTCAATGCTGAGCAGCTTGGACATGATACAGATAACCTTTACATAAAAACTATTTACGTGGACCAGGGCCCGATGTGGAAATGGCGTAGACCCAGAGCAAGGGGTCGTGCCTTCCCAATCAGGAAAAAAACTAGCCACGTGACGGTGATTCTCGCAGAGAAGAAAGAGGCGTAGGAGGCGAGTCGTGGGACAGAAAACTCATCCTATCGGATTCAGGCTTGGCGTTACCAAGACTTGGAGCTCCCGCTGGTATGCAGAGCGTAAGCAGTATGGTGAGTGGTTGGAGGAAGACCTCCGCATAAAAAACTTCATAAAGAAGGAAATGGCGGATGCCATGATCTCCCAGGTGGAGATTGAGCGCGCGGTGGATCGTATCAAAGCCATCGTTATCACTGCCAGCCCGGGAAGGGTTATTGGTAAGCGCGGCGCCAAGGTTGAGGAGCTCAAGAAAAAACTTGAGGAGCTCATTCGCCGCAGGCGGGAGGCTAAACTCCTCAAACGTGAGCGTGATCTCCGTGATCTTGGTAAGAGAAAGGGTTCCCAGTTGAGCATGGAGCCCATGACGGATGATGCTAAAAAGCGTTATCTTCGTCCCAAGATACTTATAGAGATTCAGGAAGTTCGCACTCCTGAAACTGATGCACAGTTGGTAGCAGAGAATGTAGCACGCCAGCTGGAGCGTCGTGTGGCATATCGTCGTGCCATGAAAAAGTCTCTCCAGAACGCAATGCGTATGGGAGCCAAAGGAATAAAGATCCAGGTTGCCGGGCGTCTTGGTGGTGCAGAAATGTCACGCCGCGAATGGTATCTGGATGGTCGTGTGCCTCTGCACACCTTGAGGGCCGATATAGATTATGGTTTTGCCATAGCTAGGACCACTTATGGTGTGATTGGTGTGAAGTGTTGGATCTATAAGGGAGACGTTCTCACCCCACGAGGTGGGAACATAGGGCAGTGAGGTGAGCCATGCTGAGCCCCAAGAGAGTTAAGCATCGTAAGGTTCAGAAAGGTCGTATGAGAGGTCGTGCCAAGGGCGGCGACTTTGTGGCCTTCGGAGAGTTTGGTATCCAGGCGCTAGAGCCCGGACGTATTACCGCACGTCAGATTGAGGCTGGACGTATAGCAATTACCCGCTATATTCGCCGTGGCGGTCAGGTTTTTATCCGTATCTTCCCGCATAAGCCCATTACCAAAAAGCCCGCGGAAACTCGTATGGGTAAAGGTAAGGGCGGCGTAGAAGAATGGGTGGCCATTGTTAAGCCCGGTACCGTGCTGTATGAAGTGGTTGGTGTCACAGAAGAGCAGGCTCGTGAAGCATTTCGCAGAGCCCACCACAAAATGCCTGTGGCTACCAGGTTTGTGAAGAGGGAGAGGGTGATATGAAGGATACACCATACAGCTCCGAACAACTGAAACAGAGAAATCTTGACGAGCTTTATGGACTTCTTGCTCAACTCAAGCGGGAACTTCTGGATCTGCGAATAATGCTGGCAACAAGCCAGATTAAGCAGACTCATAAAATCAAAGAGACCCGGAAGAATATCGCAAGAGTTCTGACTGAGATTAATGCCCGCGTAAACGAGACGAAGGGCAAGAGGAGGAAGCATCATGGCTGAAAAGATGCACCGCGGGCAGCGGAGGACGCTTCAGGGTGAAGTCGTATCTGCTGGTAAAATGGATAAGACCGTTACCGTAATGGTTACGCGTCGTATCCGCCATCCTCTTTACAAGAAGTACGTGACTAGAAGAAAGAAGTATCTTGTCCACGACGAGCGCAACGAATATCAGGTTGGTGATGTCGTGGTTATCATTGAGTCGCGTCCCCTGTCCAGAAGGAAGAGATGGCGTGTTCAGCGGCTTGTCGAAAGACGGCCTGGAGTGTGAGGAGGTGGCGCCATGATTCAGATGCAGACAGTATTAAATGTGGCTGACAACTCCGGCGCCAAGAAGGTGATGTGCATCAAGGTTCTTGGTGGCAGCAAGAGGAAGTATGCCTCGGTTGGTGACGTTGTCGTGGTTTCTGTCAAAGAGGCCATTCCAAATGCCAAGGTAAAGAAGGGTGATGTCCTCAAGGCTGTGGTTGTTCGTACTGCTAAGGAGCTTGCACGCAGAGATGGATCATATATCAAATTTGATGATAATGCGGCAGTGCTTCTGAATGCGGCTGGGGAGCCCATCGGAACTCGTATTTTTGGTCCTGTCGCCCGTGAGTTGCGTGCCAAGAAGTTCATGAGAATCATTTCCCTTGCTCCGGAGGTGCTGTGATGATTGCTAGAGTGCGCAAGGGTGATATGGTCAAGGTCGTTGCCGGTAAGCATAAAGGTCGGGTTGGCCGGGTGCTTAAGGTATTGCCCAGCAAAAACAGAGTTATTGTAGAGGGTGTAAACGTGATCAAGAAGCATATGAAGGCTTCTGCAGATCGTGAAAAGGGAGAGATTATAGAAAGAGAAGCTCCCATACATCTCTCAAATGTAATGCCTGTGGATCCGGCAACAGCAAAATGGATAGGAACGCCTGAGGAATCTGCCAAAGTAAAGGGCACCCGTGTGGGTATCAAAGTAGAGGGCGATCGGAAGGTGCGGTATGCCAGGCGCAGCGGGGAAATCATCCCCGAGCCGGAGGACTGGAGGTAGTGAGCGATGGCTAAAAAGAAGGCGGCAGAGCAGAAAGCGTCCAAGAAAAAGAAGGGCCAGTTTCAGAACGAGCCCATAAAGCGTGATGTGCCTCCCCGCTTCCTTACTAAGTATCGTGAGGAAGTCATTCCAAAACTCAGGGAAGAGTTTGGATATAATAATGTGATGCAGGTCCCTAAGATTGAAAAAATAGTCGTAAATGTGGGCCTGGGTGAGGCTATTCAGAATCCTAAGCTCCTTGAGAGTGCTGTTGAGGAGATTGCAGCAATTACTGGTAGGAAGCCGGTCATCACAAAAGCAAAAAGATCCATAGCTGCATTCAAACTGCGCGAAGGAATGCGCATAGGTGCTATGGTTACTCTCAGGGGAGAGATGATGTATGAATTTCTTGATCGCCTGATTACATTCGCTCTTCCCAGAACGCGTGACTTCAAGGGTGTTTCTGCCAAAGCATTTGATGGTCGCGGAAATTATACTCTGGGCATTAAGGAACAAATTATATTCCCAGAGATCGATTATGATAAGATCGAAAAAGTGCGCGGTTTGAATATCACAATAGTGACAACGGCCGAGACGGATGAAGAGGCGAAGGCTCTCCTGAAGTATATGGGGATGCCCTTCAGGTCGTAAGGAGGTGGATCGTGGCAAGTAAAGCCAAGATGGCCAGGAATAAAGAAAAATTTAAAGTCCGCGAGCGTAATCGTTGCGCCATGTGTGGTCGTCCCCGCGGATATCTGCGCAAATTTAATCTTTGTCGTATCTGCTTCCGCAAGTTGGCGTTGGAAGGAAAAATTCCTGGTGTAACCAAGGCGAGCTGGTAGTCAGAGAGGTAGCAGCCATGTCTATGACTGATCCTATAGCCGATTTCCTCACAAGGATTCGTAATGCTCTTTCTGCACGTAAGGTAGTAGTTGAGGCTCCAGCCTCCAAAATGAAAATGCATATTGCCGAAGTGCTGAAGCGCGAAGGATATATCAAACATTATTCCTTGAAGGAAGACGGCGCGTGGAAGACAATAGTAGTAGAACTTAAATACAATAACGACAACACTCCCGCCATTGAAGGTATAAAACGTGTATCTCGTCCTGGTCAGCGTATTTACGTTGGTACGGAAGAGATCCCCAAAGTGCGTGGCGGACTGGGAATAGCCATCATCACAACATCCAAAGGTGTGATGACTGATCGTGAAGCCAGGCGCCAGCACATAGGTGGCGAGGTTGTTTGTTACGTGTGGTGATTGCGTGGTAGGAGGCTGAAAAGTGTCACGTATAGGAAAGCTTCCCATCAAGATCCCTCAGGGCGTCGAGATAAAGATAAACGGCGCTGACATATTGGTGAAGGGTAAACACGGTGAGCTCTCTTGGTCGGTACCAGAGGGTGTCACTCTCAATATGGATGGTGATACCTTGACCGTGAATCGTCGCTCAGAAGAGCGTCAGGATAGAGCTTTTCACGGTCTGGCCCGTGCATATATCTCCAATATGGTCAAGGGTGTTCATGAAGGGTTTATTAAAGAATTGGAGATAATCGGTGTCGGTTACAGGACCGAACTGAAAGGCAATCTCTTGATTCTCAACCTTGGCTATTCTCATCCTATATACTTTGAAGTGCCTGAAGGCATAAAGCTTGAAGTAGAGGAGAGGGGCACCAAAATAAAGGTTTTTGGTGCCGACAAGCAGAAGGTTGGACATGTTGCTTCCCAGATTCGCGGGTTTAGACCACCTGAGCCGTACAAAGGCAAGGGAATCCGCTATAAGGGAGAATATGTCAGGATGAAGGAAGGCAAGGCCAAAGGCTGATTGGAAGGGTGAGGTAAAAAGATGGCTAAGAAGACTCGTGCAGAACGCAGGGAAAGTCGTCATCTTAGGGTTCGCAGAAAAGTGCAAGGCACTGGAGAGCGTCCCCGTCTGAATGTTTTCAGATCTTTGAATCATATTTATGTTCAGGTAATAGATGATAACGCCGGTCATACTATATGTGCAGCTTCTACCCTTTCTCCTGATCTCAAAGAGAAGGTAAAGGGCCTCAAGAAGAGAGAGCAGGCTAAACTGGTCGGTCTCAAGATTGCAGAGCTGTGCAAAGAAAAAAATATAACCAGTGTGGTGTTCGACCGCGGCGGTTACAAATATCATGGCCGTGTGGCAGCGTTGGCTGAGGGCGCCAGAGAAGGCGGCCTCGAGTTCTAAAATTAGGAGGGGACGATGGTGAACACCCAAGATACCCAGCAGCAGGAACTCATAGAGAAGCTGGTATATATCAACCGTGTGGCCAAGGTGGTCAAAGGCGGACGTCGCTTTAGTTTTTCAGCCTTGGTAGTGGTTGGTGACGGTAAAGGGCGTGTCGGGTTTGGTCTCGGCAAAGCAAAAGAGGTTCCGGATGCCATCCGTAAGGCTACAGAAAGAGCCCGTAAGACAATGATTGATGTCCCGTTGAGAGGCACTACCCTTCCTCATGAGATCATCGGTCATTTTGGAGCAGGACAGGTTATTCTGAGACCTGCATCCCATGGTACAGGCGTTATTGCTGGCGGTCCGGTGCGTGCGGTCATGGATGCCCTTGGCGTTCATGATGTGCTTACCAAATCTCTGGGAAGCAACAATCCTCATAATGTACTAAAGGCAACATTTGATGCCCTGAAACAACTCAGGTCCATCGATGATGTAGCCAGAAGGCGCAGTGTGGACAAGGAAGATCTAGATTACTAGAGGGAGTGGGATAATGGCGCGCTATATCAAAATTACACAGATTAGGAGCACCATTGGTCGCCCCGAAAAGCAGGAGAGGATTCTTCAAGCTCTTGGACTGCACAAACGCGGTAAGACCAGAATTCTTCCTGATAATGAGGCGGTTAGAGGGATGATTATGAAAGTATCCCATCTCGTGGCAATAGAGCCCTATGACGGAGAGGTGGAGGAGTAAGCCATGAGCAAGGTGTTTGATCTTTCGATGCTTAAGCCTAATCCGGGCTTCAAACATAAAAGGAAACGTATAGGCCGTGGTCCTGGTAGTGGTTGGGGGCGCAGAGCCGGTAAAGGACAAAAAGGCCAGAAGGCCCGTAGTGGTGGCGGAGTCCGTCCTGGTTTTGAGGGTGGACAGATGCCTCTTCAGAGGCGTCTCCCCAAGCGTGGTTTCATCAACGTCTTCCGTCGGGAATATGCAGTCGTGAATCTTGAGGATATAGTCAAGCATTTCCCTGAGGGCGGTGAAATTACGGTAGAGGCCCTTAAGGCTAAGGGACTGGTTCCACGCAAGGCTGAGCTTGTCAAAATTCTTGGTAACGGAAATATAGACAAAGCCTACGCCATCAAAGTTCATAAGGTGTCTGGTACTGTTCGCGACAAAATAGAAAAGGCGGGCGGTTCAGTCGAACTTTTGGAACATGCTACTCATAGCTTCTCAGAGCTTACTCTTGGTGCTCTGTCTCGTATGTTCCCTCATAAATCCCGCGATTCCCGTATGAAAGTGTCTCTTGATGATCTGAAAGCCAAGGGGCTTATTGCTGAGGGCTCAGAAGGGGTTGAACTCATAGGAGTCGGTACGATTAACGGCGCTTATGAGGTAGAGGTTCATAAGGTCTCCCTTAAGGCCCGCAGGGTTATAGAAGCCATGGGCGGAAAGGTCCGTGTGATTGATCCGAGATTCAATTATGTCGAGATATCTTTCTCGGATCTGGCCAAATGGTTCCCGAAGGGAGGAGAGATCACTCCGGAGACTCTCAAAAAAGTTGGTGTGGTAAAAGACGATACCACATCCATTCGTCTCGTAGATACGGGACGTGTCGTAGCTCCTTATACTCTTAGAATTCATAAGATTTCCCGTGCAGCTCGTCGCAAGCTTGAAGCTGCAGGCGGAAAGGTTGAACTCATCTGAGTTCTGGTGTATTAACCCCTCCAACAAATTTCCACTTGAAGGAGTACGTTGATGGCAAGCGGCTTCGCCAACATTCATAAAATTCCGGAACTCAGGAAGAGGCTGTTGTTCACACTCATAGTGCTGGCTGTATACCGGATTGGTGTATTCGTGACAGTGCCTGGAGTTGACAGGGCTGTCATGAAAGAGATTATGGCTGGTGCTTCGGGTACGTTTTTGGGCCTCTTCGATATGTTCAGTGGTGGTGCTTTACGCCAGCTGTCAATATTTGCTCTGGGTATAATGCCCTACATCTCTGCTTCCATTATTTTGCAGATTCTGACTGTAGTCATGCCCACTTTGGAGCAGCTACAGAAGGAAGGTGAAGCAGGGCGGCGAAAAATCAATCAGTATACTAGATATGGTACTGTACTTATAGCTGCTCTGCAGGCTTACTTCGTGGCAACATGGCTTGAGTCTCAGAATGCTGCATATCCAGGAATGGTGGTTGAGCCTGGACTTACATTCCGTCTCATGACGGTTTTGACCCTCACCACTGGTACGGTATTCATTATGTGGCTGGGAGAGCAGATCACTGAGCGGGGTGTCGGCAATGGTATCTCACTCATAATCTTTGCTGGTATCGTGGCAAGGATGCCCGACGCTTTGGTGCAGTTATGGCATCAGGTGCGGCGTGGCGATATGGGAGTGCTGTCTCTAGCCATAATCGTAGCTATTGCCGTTGGCGTGGTGGCTGTGATCATATTCTTTGAGAGGGCTTATCGCCAGATTCCTATACAGTATGCCAAGCGTGTCGTCGGACGCAGACTTTATGGTGGGGCGACCTCATATCTTCCTCTCAAGGTGAATATGGCTGGAGTCATTCCACCGATTTTTGCTTCATCGATTTTGATGTTCCCGGCTCAGATAGCCAACTTCTCCAACTCCGAGTGGCTGAAGCAGCTGTCATCTATATTCCATCCCACAGACTGGCGTTACCAGATAATGTATGTTCTGCTTATCATCTTTTTTGCTTTCTTCTATACGGCCATAGTCTTTAATCCCAAAGATGTGGCAGATGACATGAAAAAGCAGGGCGGCTTCATACCTGGTATCAGACCTGGTCAAAGAACAGCCGAGTATATAGATAGGGTGCTGTCTCGCATTACATGGGGTGGCTCCATCTATGTGGCTGCGGTATGTGTGCTTCCAAGTTTCCTGCAGATTAAGTTTAATGTGCCCTTCTATTTTGGAGGAACATCCCTTCTCATAGTTGTCGGTGTTGCTCTGGATACTGTTCAGCAGATAGAGGGACACTTGATAACTCGTCATTATGAAGGGCTCGCTGGCTCGAAAGGCCCTAAGATTAGAGGTCGTAAAGCCGCGTGATCGTGGAGATGCCAATGGCTGCAAGATTGATCTTTTTGGGAGCTCCTGGTAGCGGTAAAGGAACACAGGCATCCAGGTTAGCGGGAAGGCTTTCAATCCCGCAGATCTCGACGGGCGATATGCTCAGAGAAGCCCGTGCCAATGGTACAGAGTTAGGGAAACGGGCGGCTTTCTATATGGATAAGGGAGATCTCGTCCCAGATGATGTAGTCATCGGGATTATTCGGGAACGTCTGCAGCAGGATGACTGTCAGCATGGCTTCATACTTGATGGATTTCCTCGTACATTGCCTCAGGCACAGGCATTGGATTTAATGCTGACAGATATGGGTCTCCCTCTTTCTCATGTCATATTTATTGACGTCCCGGATGAAGAGATAATTCCTCGCATTACTGGTCGCAGAACCTGTCCGAATTGCGGAAGATCATATCATATATCCTTTTTGCCTCCTAAGGTGCCAGGAAGGTGTGATGAGTGTGGCTCAGATCTCGTCCAGCGTTCGGATGATACAGAGGACGCAGTCAGAATCAGACTTTCCAAGTATCGTGAACAGACGGCACCGTTAGTAGAATTCTATGAAAATAAAGGACTTTTGAAGCGGGTTCATGGTGTGGGCGACATTGAGGAAATACAAAAAAAGATCCTTGAAATTGTCGCTTGATTTTGAAAGGCAACAGGTCTAATAATGCACGTCCGACTCAAGACACGGCGCGAGATTGAAAAACTTAGACGCGCTAATGAGGTCGTTGCTGATGTCCTCGCAATATGTGAGGAAATGGCAAGGCCAGGAGTCACGACATGGGAGATGGAGCGTGCTGCACGTGAGTATCTTGATAAGGTAGGAGCCAAATCGGCTTTTTTGAATTATCAGCCTTATCCAGATGTGAGTCCCTATCCTGCTGTGCTGTGTACATCTCCCAATGATGTTGTGGTTCACGGCATTCCGAGCGAGGATGTCGTTCTTGAAGAAGGCGATATCCTGAGTGTAGACTTTGGTGCTTTTGTGGATGGCTATTGCGGTGATGCTGCCAGAACTTTCGCCATTGGCAAGGTGTCGAAAGAAGCTCAGCATCTCATGGAGGTAACCCGCAATGCCCTTGAGGCCGCCATTGCTCAACTTAAAGTCGGTGGCAGGCTTTCTGACATAAGCCATGCAGTGCAGTCTTATGTAGAATCTCATGGCTTTAATGTCGTGCGTGATTTTGTAGGTCATGGGATCGGCACGGCAATGCATGAGCCGCCTCAGGTTCCTAATTTTGGCCCTCCTGGGCGTGGAATTAGACTTGAACCTGGGCTGGTAATTGCTATAGAGCCCATGGTCACTGTCGGATCGTGGAAGGTTGAAGTCCTTGACGACGGTTGGACCGTGGTTACGAAAGATAGGAAATTGGCTGCGCACTTTGAGGATAGCGTAGCCTTGACGGAGGAAGGACCGTTAATTTTGAGTAGGAAGTAGGTGTAGCGATGAAGGTGAGAGCGTCCGTCAAGAAACGTTGTGACAAGTGTAAAATCATTCGTCGGAAGGGTGTGGTGCGTGTAATTTGCGTGGATCCGCGCCACAAGCAGCGTCAGGGATAACCTGGGGGAGAAAGGAGGAGTGAGGTGCCTCGTATAGCTGGTGTTGACATCCCAAAAGAAAAGCGGATAGACATAGCCCTTACTTATATCTATGGTATTGGGCATAAAACTGCTAATGACATCCTCAAAAAGGCTCAGATAGATCCCGCAGTGCGGGCAAAGGACCTTAGTGAGGAAGATACTAAGCGTATCCGTGACATCATTGATGCAGAGTACAAGGTTGAAGGTGATCTTAAGCGCGAGATCCAGATGAACATCAAGCGTCTGAAGGACATAAACTGCTATCGCGGTATGCGTCATAAGCGTGGGCTTCCGGTGAGAGGTCAAAGAACCCATACCAATGCCCGTACACGCAAGGGTCCGCGTCGTTCCATCATAGGCAAGAGGAAGAAGGGGAAGTGAAGAAAGGGAGGTAGGTAGATGGCTACCGGACGCAGGAGAACTAAAAAGAAGGTCAAGAAGAATATCCCCCATGGGATAGCTCATATCAGATCTACTTTTAATAACACCATTGTAACGATTACTGATGTCAACGGTAATACAGTTGCATGGTCTAGTGCAGGATTCCGCTTCAAGGGATCCCGTAAGTCCACGCCCTTTGCAGCTCAGTTGACTGGTGAGGATGCCGCAAAGAAGGCTATGGAACACGGTATGAAAACAGTGGCCGTCTTCATGAAGGGGCCTGGAGCTGGTCGTGAGCCGGCTCTCAGAGCCCTGTCAGCCGCTGGACTTAAGATAACCAACATTAGGGACGTTACCCCAATTCCCCACAACGGGTGCAGGCCGCGTAAAAAGCGGAGGGTCTGAGAAGGAGAGAGGTGTAGGAGATGGCAAGATATACCGGTCCGGTTTGTCGTCTGTGTCGTCGTGAGGGTGTAAAGCTCTATCTTAAGGGCGCTAAGTGCTACGGTCCAAAGTGCCCTCTGGAGAGACGTCATTATGCTCCTGGACAGCATGGCCAGGCACGTAGACGTAAAATGTCCGATTATGGGCGCCAGTTGCGCGAGAAACAGAAGGTGCGCCGTATGTATGGCGTTATGGAGCGCCAGTTCAAGAATTATTATAAAAAAGCAACTCGGATGAAGGGGGTCGCAGGCGAGAATTTGCTCCAACTTCTGGAGAGACGTCTGGATAATGTCATTTATCGTCTGGGTATAGCAGTAAACAGGCGTGATGCCCGCCAGCTCGTGCGTCATCGTCATGTAACTGTGAACGGTCGCATAGTGAATATACCCTCCTTTATAGTGCGTGAGGGCGACGTAATAGAAGTAAAGGCCAGGAGCAAGGAATTTCTCCGTATTCAGCAGGCATTGGAAGTAAATTCCTCTCAGTCCAGAGTGCCTTGGCTTGAGTTCGATGAGAAAGAGCTTAAGGGCAAGGTTGTCGCTCTGCCTCAGCGTAGTGACATCGATCCTGAGATCAATGAGCAGCTCATCATAGAGCTCTATTCCAAATAATTCCGTAGCGTAATGGCATAGCCTGCGCTTCAGGAGAGTGAGATGAGTGAACTCACAAAAACAAAAAAACCTGTTTACGATTGGATAGCCCAGAATTGGCGTTCTCTTATACGCCCTAGAGGTGTCAAGGTCGAGGATGCTACTCTGTCTGAGACCTATGGCAAGTTCGCGTGTGAACCACTTGAAGGTGGATTCGCTCATACTCTGGGCAACAGTCTGAGACGTGTACTTTTATCCTCCCTTCAGGGTACAGCCGTAGTAGCAGTGAAGATAGATGGTGTCCTTCATGAGTTTACTACGGTCCCCAAAGTAGTAGAGGACGTCGCAGAAATCATACTTAACCTCAAAGGCGTTATCTTCAAAAAGGATAATCCTTTCTCGGAGGTCACACTCCATATTGAAAAGGAAGGTCCTGGCGAGGTTACGGCATCTGATATTCAGGTCGTAAACGGTATAGAGATAGTCAATCCCTTCCATCATATATGTACACTGGATGAGGGTGGACGTATATCGATGGATATTCGCGTTCGAAGCGGAAAAGGGTATGTGCGTGCTGAGACTCATCAAGCCCATAAAGAGTTGGGTGTTGGCTGGGTCCCTGTAGATGCGATATTTTCACCAATCAGGAAGGTGAATTACACTGTACGTCCTGCACGTGTTGGAGATCGTACTGATTATGATTCTCTGAGACTTGAAATCTGGACCGATGGCAGTGTGCATCCGGTTGACGCAATGTCTTATGCAGCCAAGATTCTCAAGGAGCATGTGCAGATCTTCATTACCTTTGAAGAGGAAGAAGAGCCTGTTTCCGAAGAAGAACACAAGCAGGAAGAGGAAATAAACAAGTACCTGTTCAAGCGTGTGGATGAGCTGGAACTGAGTGTACGTGCATCCAACTGCCTGCGTAATGCAAATATAGAATTTATTGGGCAGCTTGTGCAGCGTACAGAACAGGAAATGCTCAAGACCAAGAATTTCGGGCGTAAATCCCTAAAGGAAATCAAGGATATTCTCGCAGAGATGGGACTACATCTTGGGATGAGTATCCCTTGGTGGCCTAAAGACGGGCTTCCTCCACAACTTCAGGTGAAGGAAGATTCCAAGAACGAGTAATAAGTGTGAGGGATTTTAATGTCGTGGTTTTTGGGTATTCGGTTTATTCATGACCTCGGTTGGAATTCCCGGATATCCAATGAGATTGGGACTATGTCCCGGTTGAGAGGTATGGAGAGGTTGGATCATGAGGCATCGTAAGGCAGGCAGGAAGCTGGGTAGAAGTTCAAGTCATAGGAAGGCGATGTTCAGGAATATGGCTATGTCTCTTATAGAACATGGCCGTATCAAAACCACGCTGCCAAAGGCCAAGGAGCTCAGACGTATTGTTGAGAAGTTGGTTACCTGGGGAACTTCTCTTGGAGATCTCCTGGATAAAGATCCCAAGGATATGACTCCTGAGGAGCGGGCTAAAGTTGTTCATCATTATCGTATGGCTCGGCGTATGGTTCCCCGTAAGGATGTGCTTTCTATTTTGTTTAGGGAAGTTGCTCCCCTTTATAAAGGCCGCGCAGGTGGTTATACCCGTATAGTCAAGGGAATGACTCGTCACGGAGATAATGCTCCTACAGCTATAATAGAACTTATCGGTTATGAGCCCAGGCAGGCAGAAGAAGTTGAAGAAGAGGGTGAGGAATAAATATTATCCTCAACTTGTAGTTCCTTCTTTTTTCAGTTGTTTAACCGAATAATTTTTATATCACGTTATAAAATAATAGGGGACTAATAGGGAGCCGAACTATTTATGCTGTAAGATCTCTGAATAGCCAGATTATGCCAGTCTTAGGCAGAAAAGTAGCAAGGCTATCTTTGTGAAAGTGCTGTGATATCAAGGGGTTATGGCTTTAAGTGGTTTGCTGTGAGCAATATGTAACTGGATGCTAGAAAGTTGATGAGGATAGAATGTATATGTCTACAGTAAATATCTACAGTAAATATGTACATAGGATCACTGTGTATGAATATAATCCATGTCTGTTGTGAGATAATCTGGCGTTATTGGAACAAAGATTCAATCAAATCATTAAGGGCAGTATCATGGAAAGGAAGAACTCCGGACCACCACATGCCACCAATGATCACAAAACCCGTCAATATTCCTGCGAGAAAGATCAGGAATAGTGAGATGTATGAATTGCTGGATACAGATGGCTGTTCGATTAGTCGTGTAGGGTCGAATGCCTTGTCGATACGCTTCAGATCTTCATGATCCAGAATAGAAGTAACTATATTTTCTTCTAGAATGAGAGTTTTACCAGGATCCAACTTCCCTTTTGCGTATTCACGGGTCACAGTGGCGGAATGAACGACAGTAGGCATTTCCGAAGCTATTTGAGGATAGTGCCCTTCTTCTATATCTGTAACAATTGCACCGAGTTTTTGACGTGCAGCATAGCCACCATCCCACGGTGCAAGGGCTTCTGCAACAAGTGCGGCACTACTCCATCGTTCCTCAGGATCAGTCATGAGACATTTTCGAAGCAGACGTTCCATAGATTTATCCAGTACTACCCCAACATTACGTGGGGAGAGATATTGAGCCATGAGAATGTCTGTGAATACATCCGGGCGGTTGTTGTCATATCTCGGTCTGCCGCTGAGCATCTCCCATAAGATCAGTCCCAGAGCAAATATATCGGTTTGTAAGGTTACCGGGCGATCTGCCGCCTGTTCTGGGGATAAATAGGTTAGTTTTCCCCGTATCTGTCCCCTGCCCGTATAGCGTTCTCTGCCCGTATAATGCGCTATGCCTAAATCTGTGAGGAAAACCTGACCATCTCGGGAGATCAGGACATTATGGGGGGTAACGTCTCTGTGTACCAAGCCCATGGGGATGCCAGTAGGGTCATGCAATGTATGGATATATTCAAGCGCACTTGCCAAGGATATTGCTATATGGGCGGCCAATTGAGGGGGCCAGGGATTTTCTGAGATGGCCAGTAGTTCGGATAGAGGCTGTCCTTTTATATAATCCATGACCATATAATGAAAACCATTGCTGTAACCGTGGTCATAAATCGGGAGTAAATTGGGATGATTGACTAGACTACCGATTGTGGCCTCTGCTTTGAACATTTCAATATTTTCAGGGTACTGAGCAATTGCAGGACGCAGAATTTTGATGGCTACTTCTCTGGTGAAAGAGTCATTTTTCTTGAGGAGAGCTCTGTATACAACCGCCGTGCCGCCGTAGCCAACCGGCTCCAGGACTTCATAGTGTCCTACCTTAAAAGGCACTGATGGCATGTGGTAAGAAGTAGAATCATCATCGTAGAGTCTCATGGATACCTCATTTAGTTAAACAAAGGCATATCGCCATGATAGAAAATATATTTTTCACCATACATGCTGCCTGAAGGATTCCAACTGGCATCATGGAAGGGTCATAACGTGGAATTTCTCTACATGAAGAACTATTTTTTACAAGTAAAAATATTAAGTAATCGAAATTTAGGGAGAGGAGAGTGACTTTGCAATGAAGTGACGGTGGTATCCAATTAGTTGGCCCTGCTAAAAAGTACTGGTTCACTACCAGGATGAATCAGAGTGCATTGGTTGCTCTTTCTCTACTTTTTGGAGTTGCCAATAAGGTCTGTAGGGTGTGAAAAAATTGAGCTTACTACGAGATCGCACCTCAACGTAAAAAATAAGAAGTTCATAACACTATGATAT
>JALWFW010000268.1:0-1699 GCA_027013865.1 Polyangiaceae bacterium
GCCTTGAATATGGCCTCTATCTCCTCGTGGGACAGGCGGCGCGGGTTCTTGTCGGGTTTGACTTCCGCAATTTCGCAGATTTTCTTTGCCAGGGAAGCGGTTATGCGGCTGAATTCCGTCTGGAGGACGCCCGAGATTTTGCGTGCCTTGCTCTCTTTTACGATCTTCATGAGCATTCCCAGCTCGACACCGTGGGGATGCGGGCGAATTTCCAGAGGCTGAGGCGGGTTCTGATCCACCACTCGGGGGAAGCGAATGAACTCGCCCTTGGGATTGATGTAAATTATCTCGGCATGGGGATTGGCCAGGGATGTCTGATACAGGTATTCATCCACTGAATGGCGGCCGGATTTGTATGCTCCCTCTATTTCGAGCTCCACCCATGTGCCGTGGGGCTCATCCCAGTCTACCACCAGATCCTTCACCACCTGTGGACGGTTCTTCTTCAGGTCTATGAGCAGTTCAAAGTAATGTGCCGGCCTGTCCGGCGAGGTGCGGGACGTGATTTTGACCGGCTTACCCGTAGACAGAAGAGCGTGTAGGCCAGCAGCGGAAATTCCTATACCCTGCTGGCCGCGTGACTGCTTGAGGCGATGGAACTTGGAGCCGTACAGAAGCTGGCCGAATATCTTGGGTACCTGCGAACGTACTATGCCGGGACCATTGTCCTGGACAGTGACCCGGAAGCGGTCATCACGGACTTTTTCTATCTTTACCATTATGGTGGGCAGGATTCCGGCTTCCTCGCAGGCGTCCAGAGCATTGTCTACGGCTTCCTTGACAGTGGTGAGTAGAGCGCGTGCAGGGGAATCGAAACCTAGGAGATGGCGATTTTTGCCAAAGAATTCGCTGACGGAGATTTCACGCTGCTGGCTGGCCATGCGCTCTGCACGATCCCTTGTGCGCCGTCCTTTTCCAATGGGTTCGGCGGTGTTGGGAGAACTGGGCATGTCTGACGCCGTCATGTGGCCGAAAAGAGTCTGATCCTCGGGCTGCTCATCCGTCTGCGTTGCTGTGGCGGACGATTCAGTGGGGCTTTTGGCAGTACTCGTGCCGTCTGTCCTGGCGGTGTCTTCCTGCGGGTCCTGGGCTACATTTCCGAAAAGATCCGTGGTTTTCTCATTCATGACCGTGAGGGATACACCATCGTATCGTGCTTTGCAAACATGCAGGTTTTTTTGACAGAATCCTAAAGCCCGCTTTGCCACACCTTGCCAGACAAGCATAACCGACTGTTTTCATTGCACTTTTAAAAATTCCGATGCATATACGGCGACATCCCTACTTTGCAGCCGACTTCGACAGAACCTATTCATGATGACTGTCATAAAGTCGCAGGCAGCACCTTGATACCCTGGGTATTGACGAGCTTTCCGAAGGGTGCGACCTACTACGACATGAGGCCCCGACGGACGCAGAGGCGCACTCTTGATATCCTGCCAAGGTAACAGCCCTGACGCCCACTACAAAACCGCTCTATATCCCGAGGAGCCACCTCCAACGAGCTTTTCGAAGAGCGGGTGCTATGCATGCTATCCTGCCAAAACCGACCTCTCCGACGCCAACTGCAAAGGCCGGCCAGACCTATCAAAGCCCACCCCTGACGAGCTTTTCGAAGAGCGGGTGCTATGCATGCTATCCTGCCAAAACCGACCTCTCCGACGCCAACTGCAAAGGCCGGCCTCACCCCTGACGTTCC
>JALWFW010000268.1:1709-23325 GCA_027013865.1 Polyangiaceae bacterium
TTGGTGCGCGTCCACGTAAGTGGAAAATACCTACCCATCAAAGATGGGCCCGCCCCCGCCGCCACCACCGGCAGCCACCGAAACCGCGGACAAGCCTCTCACGTCCCCACGAGCGTCCCGGGTGAAAAAAACGGCAGTCGCTCTGCACACACGGTGTCGGCGTCCCAACTGAAGCCTGGCAGGCCCAATCCTGCAAGGCCGAAAATTTTGGTGGGCTAGCTCCGAAGCCCAAAAGCCTGGCAGGACAACGCCGGCAAGGCCCAAAAGCCTGGCAGGCCAAATCCAGCGGGCCCCAAAAGCCCAGCGGACCAAGATGAAGCCAAGCCACTCCGGACGTCCGGAAGCCTAACAGCGCCAGCCAGCGCATCTGGCAGCCCGAAAGCCAGCCAAACCGGCAATCCAGCATCAAGGCCGAGCAGTGCCAGCCCAAGCCCGAAGCCAAACCGGTAGGCCAGCGCCGGGCAGCATCAAGCGCGTCCGAAGGCCCAAGCCCGAAGCCAATCCGAAAGTCCGGTAGGACTAACCCAAGGCCGGGCATAGCCAGCACTGCAAAGCCAGGCAGGCCAAATCCAGCAGGGCCCAAATCTCGGTGACCAGCCTGCAACCAGCCAATCCGGCGGGCCAGCGCCAAAGCCAGTCCATCCAGCATCAAGGCCGAGCAGTGCCAGCCAAAGCCAAACCGGGGGACAGCATCAAACGCGTCCAAAGCCAGCCAAACCGGCAGGCCGACGCCTAGCCAGCCCAACGCGGGGCCAGACCGAAAAGTCCGGCATGCAGACACCGCAGTATGTGCAAAGCGCGCGTTCTCATCCCGGGTGCGGGTGAGGTGTTATGTGAGTTTCGGCGGATCTTCCACCACCCCCGCCAGGTGCGCGCGCGACACTCCCAGCGGGCGGATCCCTGTGTCTCCTACGGTCCAGTCATAAACCCACCCTATGCATAATGCGTGCCAAAGTATTCAAGAAAGGCAGCAATGCACATAACATACTGATATCAAAGAACTTTTGCGCACCGGATTGCAGCCACCCCCTCGTGCGAGCTTGCACCTTTCATCTAAGTTGGACACCCCGCAGAAGGGCGCAAGGCCACTAACATACTGAAATAAAATGGGAAACAGCGAAAAAGCGGCTGGTCTTAGACGTGGCCACCTGTGGCCACCCAGGCAACACACCTGAAATCCGCTAGTATCAAGGATTTGCGCGCGTTTTTTGAAAAGGTCTGAAGTTCGCTTGACGTCATCTCTTTGGTAGATGCCAGGCTCCGGTTTGCGTATCCTTACGGGTCAGATACCCCCCCAGACAGCCTTATCCGAAGGTAGGATTGACCTTGAGGAATCACGCCCTCAATACTGACGGGCACGCAAACGCTCTCTCCGGTCCAAACACAAGATCGGCCGCGGAAATACACCTGTCTCTCAAACAAGGTACTCTAAGGATTATCATCCCTCCAGCATGCAACAACGTACGCGTCACCCAGCTTGCACTTCACCAGACAGGACGCATACGCCATGAACTTCGATACCTCTGAACGCTACCGCTCTGTCGGAGAATCCCTTTACAATGTAAGACTCTTCCCGTTAAATGGGGCGGTCTGACAGGATATTTATAAAAATACTCCGTAATCAAACCGATCCAGAACCGAGGAGATACACATGACCGAGAGCACGAGGAAAACCTTTGCAGACTTCAAAATACCAGACGCCATACTAGATGTGCTGAAAAATGCGGGTATACTCAATCCTACGGAATTTCAAGCACAGGTGCTGTCGATGCTCATGGAGGAGGGTGACGTTCTCGTCCAGGCCTCCTCAGGTTCGGGAATTACACTCATGGCTTCCCTCGCTGCCCTTGCCGTGATTACCGAATCGGATAAAAGACCGGCCGTCGCGTTCATCGTGCCAGATCCGGAATCTGCAGCGCAGACGACAGAAACCATGAAACTCGTATCAGAGCCTGTTGATATCAAGGGAGCCGTACTTCACGGAGGCATGCCCTTTTCTAGGCAGGCAGACGCACTTTCTGAAAATCCAGGTTATATCATAGCCACTCCCGCAGGAATCCTGGAACACACAGGGCAAGGCACCCTCGATATCTCCAGCCTAAGACTCCTAATACTCAGGGATGCCGACCGTCTAATGAATCCCCGGACCCTGGATGACCTGAAAAGTATACTAACCATGCTGCCGGAAGACGCTGGTAAGTGGATTCTCACCGGAACACTGCCGGGACGACTTACCTCTTTCCGGAGAGAATACCTCCCCGATGCACGCCAACTCTATGAAAATAGGGATAAAGCCAGTCTAAAACCCATAACCCACGTCTATTATTTGGTGGATGGTGGTCCTGCCCGTGTCAGGCAGTTGGAATGGATCATCAAATATGAAGATCCAAAAGCAGCCGTCATCTTTGCGAACACCATGGATTCAGTACGTTCAGTTGCCGGCTATCTACAGCAGCGATATGACGGGGTAGCCACGTTCCTCGAGGGTATGCCTGATGAGGAAAAGGAACGGACAGCCCAAAGATGTGCCTCCGGAGATGTACGCTTCTTGGTAACCACAGAGACGGATCTGAGTGGCATAGACCTGTCGCACTTCTCGGCTCTCATCAGTTACGAGTTCCCGGAGACTCCTGAGTCCTATCTCCTCAGAATCAGACCACCGGAATCCCAAACAGCCTTCACATACTCCATTTCCCTGATTTCCGGCCAGGATTTGGCTGCTTTCAGAACTTTCAGACTCGCTTACGACATCCCGGCAGAAGAAAAACCCCTCCCCTCTGCGGAAGATCTGAGACGACGGCTTGAGGGTCAGCGCTTCGACTACCTTCAAAGTGCATTCACTGATCCGGGACCTGCCGAGTTCATGTCTCTGGTTCAACGCATAATGAGCCACCACAGGGGCTACGATATCATGGCCCACGTGCTCTCCCGTTTCTTTGCAGACGTGAGCTCCTCTGATCTGAAAACTCCGGAACACCTGAGAAACAAAGGACTGATAGTTGGTCTCGTTGACCGCAAAGGCAGGGAATATAGACGTGCCGATCTCGAAAATCCCTCCAGACATACAGGTCGGGAACGCCGTCGGCATCGAAACAACGATCGGTCTGACCGAAAGGAACGCCGAGGAGATCGCAGCAATCGCAGGGATCACGGTAGACACAGGGATGAGGGCGTAAAACTCTATGTCAGTTCCGGTAAAAAACACGGTTTCGGTCACCGGGCCCTGCTCGAGCTGCTGGAGAATGCCGACATACATCCCTCTTCTGTCATAAAAACGGATGCCAGGGATCATTTCACTTTCGTCCATGTAAAACCGGAAGTTGCAGATGCCGTGATATCAAAACTTTCAGGCACCGAATTCAGGGGACGCACCCTTTCGGTAGAACGAGCAAAACACTAAACCGAACCTGTCCAGCCCCACTGCACCCGTAACAACCTGAAGTACATCCCTTCCGACAGGCATACGCCTTTTGAAAATAACTCAATAATTACGCTAGGTTATAAATGAATTTAAGGCAAACAAAAAGACTCTACGGAAGCTGCATACAAGGACGCGAAAAATTACAACTTCCACCCTGAAGGCAGCACGGCACGTCATCAGGACACGCTCCCTGATCTTCCGGAGTATAGTGAGCACAGCGGGTTATGAATCTGCGCTGGGGATAGTCAACGGTAAATTCCAGGTATTTCAGTACGGCTCCACCGATAAGGACATCATACATTGGCACCTGTGGAGACGTCTCTTCCCACAAAGAAGTCCAAAAGGCCGAATTCTCAGGCAAGACTAGTGTATCTAACTCCGGAACCGATGAAGCATCACCAACCTCTATGACCACTGCAGGGGCCACAGGTCCGTTCAGGTCCTTGGGATAACGGCGGGTGTTTGGATTGTGGCGTGCATACTCCCTGCCACGTCTCTTCGCCAGCTCCGCACATGGTGATAGTTCCTCGGATACGTTACCCACTACTGCCATGCGTCTAAGGCCATGAATATGCTGACCTTCAATTGTTTCGCCCATGGCAGAAATCGTAACACCACCTTCCTGGGTTATCGAGGCATCCTCAGAAAGACGCTCTGCCATCCGTCCTGTGGTCACGAGAGCCGAACTCCCAGTAGCTATGAGACCGTAAGCATCTATGCCTGAAACCGGGAAATGGCCATCAACAGCCTCCGGCGGGTCCGACAGGTCAAATGGATCAGGATTTAAGCACAGCCAGACCCCTACACGGGTAGCACCCAGGGCATACTCACTTCCGGAGGCCACCATGTTACCCCCTCCAGCAAGAGTGAAGGGAATCACGGCAAAACCATCAAGAGCGAGGGAGTGATCTCTGTCCGGAACCTCCCGCAGAAAAGTGACGCTTGGCCAGTATGTGCCCGGTGTCCAGTCAAAGGTGCACTGTGGATCAGATGAGTAATGGAACCGCACAGCAAACCTGCGAAGCACATCACCCCCCAGAATTCCATCTGGTACATGGTCTGCGAATGGAAGAAGTGACTGAATATCCGTAGTGGATAGAAGGTTCATTTCGGGAAATACGAGACGTGCCGCCACCTTAGACGAGCTGTACCTATCGACGACCACAAGTGAACGGGAAGAGTATGAACTGTCGCCCGGAATCACTGTCAGAGGAGATTCCGTGGCAACGACGAAATCACTGACCGCTTCTGAACCAGAATCCGGAGCTTCGGAGATAGAATCATAGTCTAAAACGACTCCGACATGAGGCACATCTGAGCCGGCATCCACTGGAATGCAGTACTCCAGGAATATGGGGGGGGAATCCGAACCACATCCCACCGTGAAAACAGACACGAATAGCGCTGTCAGTATGAATACAGGAAACCGCAGAACGTGATGTCGGAACATTTCAGCCGGGAAAATAATAGGAGCTGGTGCTGTCCCCATTACAGTTACCTGGTCTGTCCCCCAAGATAATCCAGCAGACCCTGGGTGCCCTTACGTTTGAGGACATCCCTGAACATGGAGCGATATGTATCCACAAGACTGACCTCATCCGTCACCACATCCACCACGCGCCAGTCCTGGCCTCGTTTTTCCAGTCTGTACGTCACTTCTATGGCATCGTCCGGATTGGCACCCTTCTTGTTTAGACTGGTCTTCACCACGGCTTTCGTGCCGGATATCTTCTCGGAGACGAACTTCACGGAATAGTCCTTGCGCTTCTCCAAACGCCCCACATAACGCTTTAGCACAAAATTCTTGAATAATTTCAAATAGTTATCTCTATACTTCTCAGTCCACGATGCCCAGTGGGAACCTGCTGCCCGACGGGCCATGGTGTCGAGATCAAAGATGAAGGTCACCTGAGCCCTGACATAGTGACGGTCCGGCTTTGCACGGCAAAGCCTATTTCGAACCGTTTCATCGAATTTACGGAGAAGTTCCTTTGGAGTCACGCTGTCCCTGACCTTGCAGATAGTAGGTGATGCCTTGGAAGGTCCGCATCCCGTATCCGGGGCAGGACTAGTCACTAATAACGCAAAAAAAGCAGTGATGAGGGTTACCGACATCTTTCATACCTCCACACGACTGACATCTGTCAGCAGTGCCTTCCCGTACGACTATGAACCAAATGGATTCAATTGTGTAGTGACAAAAACACGCCACCGTCGGAGTCCGGCATTACGCGGTATAAATCTGGCAGCACTACATCTGCTTTACCAAACCTCTCCCTGAAAGCTGGCTTACTGAAACGGAAATATGCAGGAGCTGCCAGGTCTTACCTCTTGGCAGCCGGATTGTGCGCGCCCTGTCGTTATTTACGGACCCACTTGTGGGGCAGATCTGCATAGGAACGCTTAAACACCGGATAGGTGTTACCGTCCTTGGGGCAGATATATACCATGCCACCCGGCACTTTCTTGACGAGCATCATCTCGCTGCCACAGTCCGGGCACATCACCACGAGTCTCTGATGATCACGGGCGTTGGGGTTATTTTTGGAAATACCCATGGTCTACCTCCTTACTTCTCTTCCTCAGGCACCACCCAAACCTTGAGATTGGCGGTGATGGCATGGGGCAGCTTCACTGTCACGGGGTGAATTCCAAGGGATTTGATGGGCTCGGCGATCTGTATTGCCTTGCGGTCCATCTCTATACCCTGGGAAGCAAGAGCCTGAGCGATTTCCTTGGTGGTCACGGAACCGTAGAGTTTCTCGCCCTCGCCCGCCTTCTTGGGAATCGTCACTGTGACTTCCTCAAGTCTTGCACGCAGCTCCTCGACCGTTTTGATCATCTTTTCACGACGACGGGCGATGACTTGACGCTCGTGCTCGAGACGTCTGCGATTGCGCTCGGTTGCCTGAAGTGCGAGACCCCTGGGGATCAGATAGTTACGGCCATAACCGGCACGCACGCGAACGACGTCACCGGCTCTGCCAAGATTCTCAATGTCCTCGGTGAGGATGATGGTCATGTAACCCATATCAGTACCTCCTCCATCTCCTCGCCCGTCAGTCCACAGAAGTGAAAGGCATGAGAGCCACCATGCGGGAACGCTTGATGGCCGTGGTCAATTCACGCTGATGACGGGCACATGTACCAGTGATACGTCTGGGAATTATCTTGCCGCGGATGGTGACGAAGGACTTGAGCATCTGGGGATTCTTGTAGTCGATCACCAGGGTTGGATCCGCGCAGAACCTGCAAACCTTCCTGCGACCGAAACGACGCTTTTTCTCGCTCATGATCACTCCTCCTTATTATCCGAACCCTCGGAGGAGGCCTCTGTGGTCTCTTCCGCGGACTTCTCTGCTGTTTCGGGAGCCTTCTCGGCTGCCTCTTCTCTGGTCTCGCTCTCCTGAGCCACCGGCTCCTCTTCCTTGCGGCCCCTGCTGGAAACATACTCAAGGTCTGCTGCCTGCTTGAGTACCTCGGGGGTCACATCAGAAGGACGGGAAGCGGGATCCACATTGTCCTCGAGTCTGAGAGCGAAGAACCTGAGCACGAATTCGGACATACGCAGGTATTTCTCGATGTCGGACACCATGGAACCGTGGCCAATGATACGCCAGTAGTAGTAGATGCCCTCGCGTCTCTTCTTGATGGGATATGCGAGCTTACGCTTGCCCCATGTCTCGAGGAGAAGGACACGGCCCTCGTTCTTCTTCTCGATAGTCTCGATTATTCTGTTGATGATTTCCTTCAAACGGGTTGCCGGAACATCAGGTGTGAGGATGAGGATCATCTCATACTCACGCTCGCGTCCGATCTCATCTCTGTACGATCTTTCGATAGGCATGTTAACTTCCTCCGGTTTGGTTTTGCCCAAGCCCCCTGCCTACAGGGAGCAGGAAGCGGGGCATTTATAGTAGCATCCCCCTCGTCTTGCAAGCTGAAACATCAAAAAAGAACACGTGTTGTCCGAATCTCTATGTTGTTTCCATTTTGTTCCATAAAATCAATAGGTTACATAAAATAGCCGCTATCGGTACATCAAGAAGGCCCCCGGACGGATATTTCATGAACCTGCAACCAAGTGTTGAACACTTGGCAAGGGTTCACGTCATAACATATTGATATTATTATACTTTTTGCAATCACTACAAAAAATTGTGGACTTCTGTTTCACGTAAAGAACGATTCGGGAATAAGGCAGGTTATGGAGATCTCAACGACAAAAACTATGGATCCGGTTCATGACGTCAGACAGAGAATCATGCCCTGACACGTTTGCGGCAGGATACCTGCGGCACAGTTCCAGACGCTCTTTCAAAACCGGGTGGTCCCTCAGTACCGCAAAATCTCCCAGGGTATCGGTGTCACCTATCTTCTCCGATATGCGCTGGAGAATGGAGGCGAAATTGTCGGCGCTCCATCCGAGTTTCCGACCTGCCTCCAGAGCGTACACATCCGCCTGACGCTCGAAATTGCGGCTGTACGTATTATTGAGCATAAACACCCAAAGATCCGACTGACTGCCGCCGGTGAAAACCGTAACAATGAACTGCAATCCCAGACCCCTCACTGCCTGGCGGAGCGAATGCCTGTAGTGTACGTGACCCATCTCATGAGCCAAAACGTAAGCAACCTCCTCACCGCGCACCGCTGAACACAGGAGTCCGCGGGTTATGATGATCGTGCCTCCGGGCAGGGCAAAGGCATTGGGCATGCGCATGTCGATGACCTTGACCCTGGGATCTTGCTCCCAGGGTGCCGTCCTGCCACCGGACATGGCTGCCTGAACCTGAAGGACCAGGCTTGTCAGACGACGGGTGAGTACTTCGTTCCGAACGGGAGGGCTTCCGGCGGTGACCTGCTTCATGATGGCAACGCCTAGAGCCTTCTCGTTTTCAACGGATACGAGATCTGCCAAAAGATCGGAGCCCCACTGGACATAGGCTCCAATGAACACAAAAACTGCAACCACCAGGGTGACAGGGAACCACACTGATCTGAAGAACTTCCGGGACTTCCTCTTTTTCTTCTTCTTTTTGAAGCTCAGATACTCGGGTGCAGGCGGCGGCAAAGGCGGTGGATACTGCCCTGATGGTCCTGATGTATAACCTGGCTGGCCCATGGAGCACTTTTTTAGCACGGAGATACCATTCTTCCAAGAAGGCAGCATGGAATCTGGCCTGAAAAACGCCCTGTAGACGAATGAGTTCCAATAAATACTAGTATGAGATGTGGCCGGTGCCGCTCAAGTCCGTGTTGCGTTTGGGGAACTGGAGCCTGTGCAGATACCTGTATGCGCAACGGGCAATGCGCTTGTCCACCTTACCGTCGACCCTCGCAGACACGTATGCCACTTTGCCGGAGCGGCCGGCTATCTGGTATGTTATCACGATGCGGCCCTTGGCAGGCAGGGAGCAGTTGGCCGCTATTTTGTTCATCACCCCTGAGCTATTTATCACGCCAAGGATCTCATACTTGGAGAGCTGTACGCCATCCAGGGAATAGGACTCTATCTTCTTGCCTGCACTGCCCGAACCACCGCGGGAATGACGCCTGCCGTGCCGCTTTCTGCGGTGTTTTCTGCGGATCTTGCGGCCGACACCTTCGCTGTCTTCCTTCACGTCTATGTCCGCATCTGCCAGCTGAAGGGCCTTGCGCCGAGAAGTGCCTCCCCCGCCCACGGCTTTATAGACCATGAATGACAGTCCAAGTACTGCAATGATCACGGCTCCAAGGATCACGGAAAGCTTCAAGATGCGGGATTGGCGCTTTTCGAGCTTCTGGACCTCCTGCTCTGCCTGTTCGCGGCGTTCTAGCTCCTTCTGCCGCTGATATTCCCTGAGGAAGTCGGCGAAATCAGGATGTTCGGACAGGCGGTAACGTTCGCCGGTGTCCATGGAAACCACCAGGTGATGAGGAAGAATGGACTCCTCCACCACCAATTCACGAATCTGGGCACCATCGTAGGGACCGTAATCCAGGCGATCTTTCTGGACCATATACTTGCGGCCGGTATCAGCCCCTTCGAAGGACTGAAGCAGATCCATCATCATGCTGGATACAGTGGCCTTTTCGGGGGCACTACTCAAGATACCGTATAGGCGGTCGCCAAATGACGCCGCATCAGGCCTGTCATCGGGATTCTGCGCGAGTCCGTCCCTGATGACCTGCACCACCTCCTGCGGCACACTGGGTTTTAGGTGGATTTCACCGGCCTCTCCGGGAGGCTGCCCAGAAATGAGCAGATGCACCAACGCAGCAAAGGAGTATACGTCAGACTTCGTCGAGCCCTGACCGCGGCCGCGCAGCTCGGGAGCCACGAATGGAGCCTCTCCAGGGAGCAAAATGGCCACCGAAGGAACCTTCGTGCGTAGGGCCGGCAAAAATCCGGGATCCGTCACCTTCACCCGCCCCACAGACGTAAGCCAGACCATGCGCGGAGTGAGACGCCCGTGATAGAATGACTCATGCATGTCACACAGTAACCCCTTGATATGATAGACGAATCTCCTGACGAAACCCAAATTGGCACCCAGAGGAAAACGCTGGTGCACAAGGGTTTCGAAGTCCATACCGTCCACCCATTCACGAGTCCAGTACACCGTGGTGCGCGTGGGATCCGCATATCCCACATCAAGGATCTCGCACAGATTCTTGTGGACTACTCCATGGAGGGCCCGGGCGGTTTGGGCCAGCAATTCGCCATGTTTTTTGAATCTGGTAGCCATCACCATGACGGCCAGGCGTTGATCCTCCAGGCGCTCCACCCTGTATTCTTCGCCCCAGGGACCTTCCCCCAGGTACTCCATTATTCGGTATTTATTTCCATCGACCTTGGTCTCGGGCTTCAGGAGAGGCATACTTTACTCCGCAGCACAGAGGCTTTTTCGCATACAAACAATGAGAATGCCCCCAACGTTCCGTAATTTCAAGGTCATTTAGAGGCAGCAGCCTGCCTGACCACGTACACGGACTCGTAACCCATGAGATCCCTGTCCCGGCGGGCAGTTACCGTAATCCTGTTGACGCCGTCATAGACCGGAACCTTCACCTGGAAAGTGCCTCCAGATGCGTGAACCACCCTGTAGAACACCTTGCGACTGTATATTTCCTTACGGTCGTTGGTCACGGTCACATAGACATCCCGGATTTCCTGGAGATGGGACACCCTTATGGTGAAAGTCACCGTATCCGAACTGGTGATGGCCGGCGGCATCTTCGGGAAGCTCACGGAAGGCGCCACTATGGTGATGGGTTTTTCGAGGGGCACGGTGTAGGCCTTGGTGATACCCTTGCGGAAGGTGTAATCGTACACTGCGGCCTCCATCTTCAGGTTCTTGCGCTGTTTGCGTATGGTATACCTGAGATTGGCCTCTCCACCCTGACCGCTGGGCACGTTTTTGAGGATCTGGCGGCCTTTCTCGATGAAGATACTCTTGCCGGATTTGTTGCGCAGGACCACCACGGCCTCGTCGGAGGCTCCAGGGCCGATGTTCTTTATGACAGCGTGAACCATGCGGCTGCCGTTTCCAGCATCCTTCTCCTCGACGTGCAAAGAGAACGCGGGTGTGGGAATCTTTTTGATGGTGAGTAGATACGGCCCGAATTCTCCCACCTTCACGTGACCCCTACCGTAGACCTCCACGGTGAATGGTTCCACCCCGGCGGGGATGTACCTGGCCAGTTTGAACGGCGCCGTCCAGGTACGGCTGGCACCTGCAGACACGTGGCCGAATATGAATTCCGTGCCGTCCAGATACTCGAAGGGGCTGCGCAGTACGGCATAAAGTGGCCCTATTGGCGTACTGCTGCTGAGTGTCAGGCGGATTCTTGATTCTTGACCAGGCAGGAGCTCGAGTTTGCCGCATTTGGTGAAGGCACCTTCAGGTAGTCTGGTGGCGTCTTTGGAAGCTGCTCCATCCGGTAGACACAGGGCGACGTCCAGTTTCACGCTGGCCCCCGTGCCCGTGAATTTACCCGAAAAGTCCACGCCTTTCTTTCTTAGGGCCGTCTCCATCCGACGTGACTCCTCTATAGCCCGCTCCTTTAGGAAGGACATGGCTGCCTGGAGCGTCTCCGAACCCTTTGGACGGCCAAACCTGTCGAGGACCTGACGCGCCAGCTCCACGAGTTCGGGATCGGCTCCAGTCTCGTCCACGGTTCCCTTGTATTCTTTCTTCTGAACTTCGCTCTTCCAGTAACGAATCTCTACGGCAGGTTTCTCTGGCGGACGCTGATAACGGCTGTGACGTCTGTGCTTGCGGTCAGACACCTTCCGGGGTTCATCAGCCCAGAAAATGGCTGACACTCCGTCCACGATGCCCACGGGTACCACACGTACATGGGGAACCACTCCCACACTCTGTATCGATACGTCACCCGCGGTAAGATACTCGCGTACCGTGAGTTTGAGAGAAGGAGCGCCTTCGCTACGGGGCGGGAATATCTGCTGCACCGTTCCCTTACCAAAGGTTACCCGTCCCATGAGTAGCGCTCTGTCCAGGTTCTTGAGGGTACCCGACACGATTTCCGATGCCGAGGCAGACCCGTTGGAGACAAGGACTACCATGGGAATAGTGGAGGACAGGGTATTGTTTTTATGGGCCTTGGCTTCACGGCGCTGGGTTCCGGGCGCGCCCACGGTGGCCACGATCATACCTTTATCCAGGAAGTCGTCGGCCACACCTATGGCCTGATTCAGAAGTCCGCCAGGATTGTCCCACAGGTCCAGGATAACACCTCTGATACTACCTCCTGCCTGTTTCTTGAGGTCTTTCCATGTGTTACGCAGATCGCTGTTGGTTCCGCCAATGAACTGATTGATACGCAGATAGGCTATCTTGCCTGGAAGCAGTTTGCCTGAAACACTGCGAAGTTTGATTTTCTCGCGTGTCAGGGTGAACTCCCGGGGCTCACTCCAGCCCTTGCGTTTGATGAGCAGCCTTACTTTGGTGCCTTTCGGACCGCGAATCATGTCGACCGCGTCGGTCAGCGGCATGTTCACGGTTGACTGGTCGTCAATCTGAAGGATTTTGTCCCCGGCCTTGATGCCTGCCTTCGAAGCTGGTGTGCCAGAGATGGGGGCGATTACCGTCAGTTCCCAATCCCGTATGGAGAGCACCATTCCCACACCGCCGTACTCCCCACGGGTCTGCATGGTAAGGTCATCGATGTATTTGGGGCGAATGAGCATGGAGAACGGATCAACCGCGTCGAGCATACCGTTTACAAAGGAATAAAAAGCGTCTTCCTGCTCCTCGTGGTCTACACCCTGCCGTGCCAGCTCATCGAGAACGAATCCTATGATTTTCCTGGACTTCTCAGCTAGATCTCCAACGTCTTTCAGCCCCTTGATGCTGAAGGATTTACGGCTTTTATCCACCTGAACCTCTATGCTGTCGCCATCTTGATGCACCATCACGGAGGCCACGGACGACTGGAGTTTGTCCAGCCCCTCATTTAGCATCTCGCGGGGATTGATGGCTTCAGGATCGTAAAAATATGCCCACAGCCTGGACAGGACCATTATCAGGTATTTGAACTCAGGTCTCACAGAAACGTTCTTGTCCGCCGACTTCCACGGGGCCTCCGGCAGACTCAGAACTTTATCCCTGTTCTTACCGCAGCCTCCGGTGAAAAGTACGACAAGCAGCAGAACCGTGAAATATCTCTTCGACAGCATTTACTTTACCTCGCAGTATCCGGGAACCTCGGAAATGACTATCTCGGCCATGGAATCTCCATCCACATCCACGACCTGAACGGGGGAGGCCATACCCCTGATATCCCCTAGATGCCTAACCTCAGACGCCTGATCCACCGTAAATATACCGGTATTGGTCACTGCCACCAGCTCGTCCTGGTGATCGCCGTCTATGTCTGCCGGTATCAGATGAAACACTCCAAATCCGCTGTCCATGGTCAGACGATCCTTCAGTTTCGGATTTCCGGGCTCGAAAACCGATATGTATGGCCTGGCTTTGTCCCTGTATGCCTTATCCCAGCCATCGGCCACGTAGATGCGTTTCTTGCCGCTACCATCGAGATCAGCCAGGGCTACCGCACGGCCACCGGATACGGTTTTGAGCTGTAACTTGTTGTTTTTACTGAGAAAATAAGCACCACCCTTGGAACCTGGCGAATCACCGTACAGCCTGACGAAGACCATGTCGTTCCCGACTGGTTCAGCATCGAAGAGCATCTTGTCCTTATTCAGTACACGGGGTTTGTTACCCGGCATGTCGTACACCATCGTCTGGGCAACGTACTTGGACAGGAAATGGGTGATATACAGTTTGCCGCCACGTACCTTGAGAGAGTTCAGATCCGGACGGGTGGTCGATGGGGCGTACATACGGGCAGCACGCAGGGTTCCGTTGACGAACCGGTAATTGTATATGAGGAAACGGCCCCTGGGATGTGTACGGTCACGGCCGAACACCACGGTTATGGAATCAGCAGGCCACTGGACGCTGTCGAGGGGGGTCCCCGGCATCTGTATGGATGCCACTTTCCGGCTGCCGTCGGCGGACCATAGTTCCATGAGTCTAGAATACAGATAGGCCCACATGGGTTTGCCGTTCATGCGAACGAATCGCACCAGTTTGGGCTGACGTACGTGCACGGGCAGTTTACGCAGTTTGCAAGCCTTAGGAGTAAAGATGGCCCTGATTTTCTTGCCGGCAGATCTGCGCGGTGCTCTGCGGGCAGCACTTCTCGTAGCTGTTCGGTGCTTCTCAGCAGTTTCGTTCCGTGACTTCCCTACCACATGCCCTCCGTTACGTTCGTGGTGACGATTGTCTGCAGCACGGGTATGTGCATTGGGATCCAGGGAACAGCCGACATAAAGAAGGGATATGAACGGCACAACGGTTACTGCTGCTACGTTCAGTCTGTACGTCATTGGGATACTCCATATATACCGACATGGTACTTCAACCTCGTCGGACGGGTATATATTTCAATCGGGGCAAAATTACTCCTAATCAGTGTGCATTGAAAGACTCTAAAAACACCTAGTGTGATATATCCGTTCGCGGTACCCGTGGATAACGGTGTGGCTGCGGCGGCCCCATCTTGGATGGGTAGGGATTTACCCCCTGCGTGAACGCGCAAATGAGTGTTCGTTAGTACTTCAGATGGCACCAGGGATGACGTCGCGACGTAGTCATAGCGTTTTGTTGGGTGTCATGGTTGCCGGTTGGAGGTGGGAACCACCTTTGTAAGTAACAGGATTGGTTGTTCACGGTGAAGGACCGGTAGTCGTAATAGACGACGATTTCTGGATTCAACTGTCACGTCAAGGCGTCGTGGTGCAGGCTACATGCTTTTCAGAATCAGCGTCTGAAACCTAGTCTGGCATCACCTGGATCAAGAAATTACGGGTGTACACCTCGACGAATACTTGGCAGCTAAACGCACATGTATATCTCTAATTTTCTCGTGTTATTTCAATATGTTATACAAATGCAGTCTACTTCTTAGAAGCCTGATCAAGGGCATCCGTCAAAAGCTCGGGATCAGGCTCATCGGTGGGCAGCGTGATGGCAAGTCCGGGATTCTCTGCAAGAACTCGCCGGGCCGTGAAAATAGCATTGGGATTCCGTGCCCATGCCCTGCGGGAAATACCGTTGTTGACATCCCAGAACAGCATGGAATCAAGTGCTCTGTCCGCCCTGGTGCTACCGTCGAGTACAAGACCGAATCCGCCGTTTATCACCTCACCCCAGCCTACACCGCCACCGTTGTGCAGACTCACCCACGTTGCCCCACGTACGGCATCACCTACGAAGTTGTGCACAGCCATGTCAGCCGTGAACATGCTGCCGTCACGTATGTTTGAAGTCTCGCGGTACGGTGAATCAGTACCTGACACATCGTGATGATCACGTCCCAGAACTATGGGTGACGAGATTCTTCCCTCACGTATGGCACGGTTGAACTCCCGGGCTATGGCGATACGCCCCCATGCGTCGGCATAGAGGATACGTGCCTGGGATCCCACCACTAGTCTGTTGTGACCCGCCTCCCGAATCCACCGGAGGTTGTCGCGAATTTGCTGACGGATCTCGACTGGTGCGCGTGCGGCCTGCTCTTCGAGAACGCGCGCGGCCAGGGCGTCCGTGAGGGCGAGCTCCTCGGGCCGGCCACTGGTCACCACCCAGCGGAAGGGGCCGAACCCGAAATCGAAGCACAGCGGACCCATGATATCCTCGACATACGAAGGATAACGGAACGAGCCGTCCCCCCGCATGACGTCGGCACCGGCCCTGGAAGCCTCCAGCAGGAAGGCATTGCCGTAGTCCCAAAAATGCATCCCGCGGTCGGCCAGTGTATTGACGGCCTTGACGTGACGGCGCAGGGATTCTTGTACTAGCTCACGAAAACGGTCGGGATCCTCAACCATCATACGGTTGGATTCCTCGTAACTCAGGCCGGCTGGATAGTAGCCTCCTGAGAACGGAATATGCAGGGACGTCTGATCACTGCCCAGTTCCACCTCTATTTCCTTGTCCACCAGGTATTCCCACAGGTCTACGACGTTGCCCAGATATCCCACGGAGATGGGCTTTTTAGCCTTTTTGGCCTCTAGGGCCATGGAGACCGCTTCCTCCACACTGTCCGTGAGTTCCATGAGCCAGCCCTGTTCCTTGCGTTTGCGTGCTGCGGACGGGTTGATCTCGGCGATTATGGAGGCTGCCCCAGCGATGACTGCTGCCTTGGCCTGGGCTCCGGACATACCACCAAGCCCTGAGGACACATAGAGATGCCCCTCGAGTCCGCTCTCGGTGCCGAGATACAGACGGCCTGCATTCAGGATGGTGATGGTGGTGCCGTGGACGATACCCTGGGGGCCTATGTACATGAACGATCCGGCCGTCATCTGGCCGTACGACGTGACACCAAGAGCACTCATGCGGTCATAGTCGTCCAGTCCGGAGTGGTTGGGTATCACCATACCGTTGGTGAGAATGACACGAGGCGCTTCAGGAGACGACGGAAACACCCCGAGAGGATGACCCGAGTAGAGTACCAGAGTCTGATCATCCCGCAGTTCGGCCAGGTACTTCATGGTGAGCCTGTACTGGGCCCAGTTGGGGAATACCGTACCGTTACCCCCATAGGTTATGAGCTCGTAGGGGAATTTGGCCACCGCCGGATCCAGGTTGTTCTGAATCATGAGCATGATGGCCGCTGCCTGAGCCGTTTTGGCCGGATACTCGTCTATGGGGCGGGCATACATTGGATAATGGGGACGGTAGCGATACATGTAGATACGTCCCCGTGTGCGGAGTTCCCGGGCGAACTCCGGTGCAAGGACCGGATGTTGCTCTTTTGGGAAGTAGCGGAGGGCATTCGTCAGAGCCTGGCGTTCCTCTGCCGTGGACAGGATGTTTCTACGGGCCGGGGCTCTTGGAATATTTGGATCCTCTGGAGGGGGTTCCGGGATGTCTTCCGGTATGCCCTCGATTATGTCTCTGTGGAATGCTTCCGTGGTCCACTCTTTCGTCATGCTGCTCCCTCCTTCTGTCCGGTGGTGCCGGACGCGCCTATTTTCTAGGGACCAGGATTTTTTTCAAGCAATCTTGAAAAACCGAAAAACCGTATGTCACAGACACGGATACACTGGTGACGTCGGTCTGCAAATGTTTTGATGGAAACTTAAGGTGATATGAAAGTGGTATGACTTGGCTGGAAATCTGATTTTAGGAAGAAAGTGGAGTCATTGGAAGGAGCTTGTAAGGGATATTACTCGGACTGGACTTCAATGATGTCAGAGTAAATGATGGAACCTTTGGAAATACCACCGCACATGCCGTATATGGTGCCCTCTGTACCATCACCGTCGAGGTCTGCCTTTGCTGCGGCCTCAAACTTGTCACCAGAAGCACCGCTGACGTTAGAGGGTATGGAGGTAATGATGCTAATGCTTGACGGATCATAGTAATAGTTGAAATCGTGAGGCTTGGTCAGGGCAAACTTGATATCTTTCCACGGAGTCTTCTTCCACGTATCCTCCAGCTTGTATCCTCCAGAGCTACCCTCACCGGGGACGCACTTACCGGAGGGAGTACCCGTCTGCTGTGAACATACCTGATTTGGAACCCACTGAGCATCAAGTGTGCCGCTGGGAAGCTGGCCATGCTTGTTGTAGTAAATCTGAACGCCATCCATGATCCTTTTGAGGTTTGTGGCAGCCTCAGAGGATTTTGCGGTGGTCATATACTGCATGAAGGTCGGAATGGCGATTGCTGCCAGGATGCCGATGATGGCCACGACGATCATGAGCTCGATGAGGGTGAAACCGAACTGTCTTTTCATGGGGTTCTCCTTTCTGCCCTTCCGGGCCGGGTGTATGTTGAAGTTGTGGTTATGGTTGACATATCATTCATGCTTCAGTCACCAACGTTGAATTCAAGAATATCGCTACGGTTGTGGGGAGACACGAACTCTGAATAATCCGCCCCGTCACCGTCTAGATCGCACTTCGCAACTACATAGAACCATGGTGTGGCAAGGGTCTGGCCGGAATAGGCATTCGTTCCCAGTGTTCCCGACGGCTGAGTGCCGGCTGCTCCGGCGATTGCCACGTAACCGCAGTACAGTTTGGATGACACCGGACTGACTCCCAAGGTGGCCCAAGGCGAATTTTGGGGAGGATTCCACTGTTTCGCAGTTGGCTCTCCGCTTCCCAGGAGTGCAGGATAAAGGTCGTTCTCGTCGGTTCCAGTGGATACATACATCCCGTACTCACCCTTGTATGCTTCCTCAGCCTGTTTTATCTCCGCAAACATACCGGAGACCTCCGCAGCCTTGGACTGTGAGATGAAACCACCGAAATACGATACTGCCAAACCCGCAAGTACGGTGATTATGCCAACTGCAATCATGAGTTCCATAAGGGTGAAGCCGGTATTACGTCTCATCTCGAACCTCCCTTAGCAATATATGTGCCAGTGCTTTTCATACACAATATAGTAGTGCACAAGACGTGACGAACATGAAATCAAAAAAAACTTTTTATACCTAACTTATTGAAATCACTATACTTTTTTTAATGCCAAAAAAACATGACCATGAAGAAGACCGTTCAAGTGGCAGTGCCGATGTTCGGCGCCCGGCCATTTTCAGGTGACAAAAATTGTCACTCTAGAGTGTTCCGACACGGATTGCGATCTCAACCTGGTATGCAGACAGAGAATAAAAACGTTTCGTGCAGGCCAGACTGAAGAATCTTCTGGAACCAACATTACGGCGAATCACGATGTAGCATCCCTCCTCTGTATGTGAGGGTTCCTCCCCTCTTCTCACCGATTTCCGGTCGTGAAACGGTTTGCCATGGACATACACTGCCTCCTGCCCGACACAACGAGATCCTGTGACTGTCTGTTACTGGAGCACATCCAGACCGTAAAACGATCTCGGTCAGCGCTGGTGATGGATCCCGGCGAGATAATCCCCAAGGGCAGGATTGCCGATACCAGCGTACCTGCACGCCAGCCGACTGCCTTCGAGACATGAATATATCATGAGAGGGTCGTATCTCCAGGACAGTGCGGCCATGGTACATGAGTGCATGTCTCCCCACAGGCAGGCCTCGGTCCATATCGTGCGTGATGATGTAAGCGAAACCAGCGCATCCTCACGAACCTCGTTACCGAACCATGCCGACGGGATGAGTCCACAGGCCCGGGCGTCTCCTTCTCCGCATGCATATGCGAGGGTCTCCCAGCTCCAGTGTGAATCAGGGGTCAGCCCCATCATGGCGGCCTGTATATCGGGGATATGTCTGCGTGCAGATGTGCACTCGGGTCCACTGTATCCCATCCGGCATGCTCTAGCCACCAGGGAATGGTCCCCTGAGACCCTTCCTGCTGCCAGACAGCCCATGGCACTTCCCATGTCGCACAGCCGTTTCACCCGGCATGCCACGGGGTCTTCGGTGCCCCTGCATTCTGCCAGATCGTCCCATACTGCCGGAGGGAGTCCCACAAAAAGCCGGCGGCACGTGTCCATACCCATCTCAGAACCATGAACCCGACAAAATGCGTCCTGTTCGGCTCTGGCCCGTTTGCGGGCCGGTCCCATGCTCCTGCGGTTGATGTATGAGAAGGCGAGCAGTGCAGAGAATACCACACCGAGAATCAGGGCAATTATCCAGAAATCAGAACGCATGTCGTCTGTATGTCACGGATGGCTGCAAACACGCTTACTTGGTGTATAGCCCACGCCACGGTTCCCTGGCGACGGCTATGGCCTCGAGGAGCGCCTCGTGCATGGCAGCCACCGCAAACTGAATGATGGAAGAATGAAGATGATGGCCGGCCTGCAGGACCTCCTGGACCCTTTCGACTGTGAGTTCGCGCATGGCTACTGCAGGAGGCTTGTCCTCCACTTCGGTGCAAATGGCCTCGCACACGCCCAAAAGTGTCACGAAGCCCTCAGACATGAAATTCGCATCGCGGATTTCTCCATTCTCCAGTCTGAGAAAGTAATCCACACCGTGATCCTTTTCTCTGCGGGAGACATGAACATGGTATTCCGCAGGGAAGACACGGTGAACAGGATTCATGGACATATCGGCAAAAGTTGGACCAAAGTAATGCTCGAAGTAGTCTCTCAGTGCAGAATCTCTACTCATGGCAGCCTTTAATAGCACGAGCAGGAAAAAATCAAACCCATAAACATAGGTTTTCGGATATTCCATATACTCAATACCTTTTACTGTACCCTGAGCAGGAGAAACGGAGCCAAATAGGTATGGCCCAAAAAGGCCTACCCTTATTACACACAACAGTTTGTTGACGTATGGTGACATGTGTTTTATCTTCGGACGGCATGTTTAGTTCTGAGAGAATCATGGAGGCACTGCCATGAAAATATGTCCCACATGCGGAGCTACTTATCCTGATAACGTCCAGGTATGTCCCAAGGATGGCGCGAAACTCGTAGTTCAGGGTGCTTCGCAGCAGCAGAGTTATGTACTTGACAACAGATTCAAGATAGGGGCCGTGATCGAACAGCGGCCCATTGGTGCCTTCTATAACGGCGAAGACATCAAAAACGGCGGCAGTGTAGTGGTATTTATCAACAATCCTGCCGTGTTGCCTGATGCATCAACAGCACAGCGAGCCATAAAGGAATGGGAACTTCAGGGCAAGGTCCAGGGCGCCCAGAAGGTGCGTCATGTCGGATCCATTCCGGATGGCAGAATATATGCAGCCCTGGAGCCACTGCCAAAAGGGATGACCCTGGCTTCACGCATAGCCAAAGGAGTCATTCCATTCGAGGAGGCAGCCGGATATCTCAAGGGCATATCCGAAGTACTCGGCCGGGCTGCTTCCATGGGTCTGATTCACCGTGAGCTCGGGCCATCGAATGTGTATCTGCTCGAAGGCGGTGGGGTCATGCTTTTGAATTTCCCCATGGCCCAGACAGTGTTGCAGGGGATTTCGGGCGATCCATGGTTTATGTCGCCTGAACAAGCTCAGGGCAGGTCTCCGGGAATCGAGTCGCTGGTATACTCGGTGGGTGCACTCTTCTACTACATGGTCGTAGGACGTCCACCATTCCCGGATACAGACTACAAAGCACTGGTACAGCATCACATAAAAGATTCTCCCATGCCTCCCAGCCAGGCACGTCAAGGGCTTCCGGCCCAGCTCGACGGCATACTCGCCAAAGCCATGAGCAAGGATCCGGCAGGACGATTCCCGTCACCTGATGCACTGGCTTCAGAGGTAAGCGCCCTATCCGGTGGGGGTACTCAGCCTACCCAGACGTCCCAACCCCAAGCAGCCAAGCAGTCGGATGGTTCTCCAGTTCCTCTCGGCTCTCCCAAGGAGGGAACCAAACGTTCGCCCAGAAGGCGCAAGAAAGGCGGTTTCCGCGAGACTCTGTGGTTCAAGAAGGGCGCAGAGATGAACGAGGAAGATGAGGAGAAAAAGCCCAAAGAGGGTGAAATCTCCGATGAATACAAGGATCTCGAAGAACGCTACAAGGATGGTACCTCAAACCTCACTGAAGAGGACAGAGCCAAATATTCCGTCCGTACCGGCCGCACTGGCGTCTTCCAGGCAGTCAAGGTGGAAGATGCCAAGGTCATAGAAAAGAAACGCCAAAAGGCCGAACTGGAAATGATGGCCAAACGTCAGCAGAAACGAGTCATCATTGCCGGTGTATCCATCCTCA
>JALWFW010000268.1:23335-26280 GCA_027013865.1 Polyangiaceae bacterium
CCTCATAGTTGCTCTGCTGGTGGTTGGCGGCATATTCTATGCCCGCAAGGTCATGTACAAACCGTATCTGAAAGCGGAAAAAATCGTTCAGCTCGACAACATCCTCAAATCAGTCAAAGCCCCTCCCAAGAAGTGGATACTCCCGTCTGGTTCACCTGACAAACTGATAAGCAGTGCAAAAGAAGCGCTCCAAAAAGGACACATCCTGCTTCCCAAGGGGGCGTCTGCTGTGGAATACATCCTGGCTGCGGAGAAGTCTGGCGCCAAGGGAGACAAGTTCAGTAAAGTCAAGAACGAGATATTCCTCACACTCCTATCCAGCAATCATCTCCTCAAACACAGCAAGGATCTTGGTTATATCGAACGCGCTGCGGAAGGAGCAGCTAAGCTCAGCAAGAACAATGCCGTCGTCGGCGCTCTGCTTGAGGTGGTCAAGTTTTACAAAAAGCAGAAGCGACTGGGGCTAAACCCCAAGAAGCCCATCTCTGAAGTTCTTGCAAACCTGCCGGAATATCCCCCAGTTAAACCGTTTGAAATAGTGAAAAAACCCAAAAGCCTCACTGGCCTGCTGAAAGCTACACGCCGTGCGCTGAAAAAAGGTAAGGTGATCAAGCCTTCGGACTCGAACGCTGTCTCGTACTGGATGACATACCTGACGAACCGCCGCAAAGAAGAACTGGCAGCCAAAAAGCCTCGCCAGAAAAGGCTGTTGGCAAAACGCCTGAAGAAAATAGCATCCGAAGAGAAAAAAATCTCCGCAGATCTCAGGAAGGCTCTCGAGGACATCGGCGCCAAAGCTGAGAAAAACAAGGACTGGAGTACGCTGTCACTGGTTGTCAGGGCTCTGCTGCATATAGATAGTTCATCCAAGGTAGCCCAGGCCTGGATAGACAAGTATGGGGCCAACTTCCCGCCCACTACACTAAAGGGCGTAAAGTTGGGAAATATTGCCCCTCCAAAGTGATGGCCCGTCTTCTTTCATCATGATGTGTAATCCTCACAATATCTTGCTATACTCGATACTTCCGGAGGCTTACAACTGCTTCCGGCCGGTTTGTGTATGAGAGTTCATCTTTTCGTGTACAGTTTCATCATCGCCGTATCTGGCTGTACGACTGCAGGGAGACTACACTCCACGAATCCTGCCGAGAGCTACATGGCATGGCGCAAGGCCGTGGCAGAGGGAAAAACTCGGACTGCATCCGATATGATAGACGGAGAGGATAACCACGTTTACAGACACAGTGTTTCGCGAAGCAAAATCGTAAAAGTGACCTATTATGCTACAGACTCGGATACTCTATCCTGGAAACTGGACAAAGGTGGATGGAAAATTTCCAGACTTCCTGTCATAAAGTTCGACAATTCAACACCCCTGTCTGCAGTAAAGACATTTTACCTGTCTGTATACTATGGAAAATGGGTACTGGTACACAGGCTGCTTCCTGGTTCTCTGTCTGTCAGGCTGACACTTCAGGATGTAGCCACTGCCCTGAATCCCGATTTGCCGCGTACCAAAAGATTTCTCAGTGAACTGAAGAAGTCCATGGACAGTGCTCCCATCTTTGTGAAAGGCGATACGGCCTACTATTATTACGGGGAGTCCAAGGTACTCACATTAAAACGAGAGGAGGATGGCTGGCATGTGGAATCGCCTTATTAACTCATTGATTTTATTCATATTTTTGTCTTACACCCTATTCCCTTCCGTATCTATGAGCGCCCCTGTGAAGGGTGCAGACGAGGGGAATCAGGAGCAGACGTCCCAGCCCAAGAAAAAGAAGAAGAAGAAAAAAAATGTGGGCACGCATTTGATGTGGCTCATTGCCGAACCTACACAGTGGCGTCCTCTTGCCAGAGCTTCTCTGTCAGTCAAGGCTTTCATAGAATCTCAGGAGAATGATGTTCACTGGGCCATACCGTATCTGGAGCCTCCAATACCGGATGAGGGTGTGGACCAGATTGCATCTGAATACGACAAAATCAAAAAGTGGTACAAGAAGGGCAAGAAGTGGCTCAAAAAAGAGCGTTACTCCAGGGCACTCAAAGAGTTCGAAAAGGCTCGCAAATCCCTGGAGAAGCTGGTGGCCACATGGGGATACATCTATAATCTCCGCAAACGTCTGGTATATGTCTATCTGTACACCGGAGCTGCCCTAATGGGGAATTCCAAGATGGAGGAGGCTAAAGCCTCGTTCCGCAGGGCCTGTGCCATATGGCCTTCCTTCCCGGCTCCCAAGATGTTCACGGATGCTCTCGACGATCTGTATCACGATTCCTGTAAACTGGAGCTGACCGGCACAGGGACTCTGGTTGCCAACTCATCACTCCCTGGTTTCGTATTCATAGACGGCAACTTGATGGGAGTGTCTCCAGGTCGCATAGAAAAGGTTCCTCCGGGTTATCATGTAGTCACATGGGGACGAGTCGGTTACGATATGATGATCAAGGAGATACGCGTGGCAGAAGGCGGGACCGCAGTGGCAGACTTCAAAGCCAGGAAGTCTCATTTCTATGACGAGATCGCCGGAGCTGCTAAAAAGATCAATGCTCTTCTCTCAAAGAAGAACGCTCCTGCACTGCCTGTTCTGGCAGACATCATGAAACGTATGAGAGTTACTTCAAGAGCACTGATCGTCCGCGGAGACATCCATTTTACGGAATTCTCATACTTCGATCTGAAATCTGGCTGGCTCAAAAGAGTCAGACGTAAACACAAGGTTCCCGGCCAGATTCCCCTGAAGCGGCTCAAGATGCTTTTTGCAAAGGACACCCCCCGTTTCGACATGAGAGCTCCTATTCAGCAACGAATTGCACGGTGTTTCTCTGATTCAGACTGCCCAGCAAACAAAGAATGTCAGGCTGGACGCTGTGTCGCTGCCAAACCTTTCTATAAAAAATGGTGGTTCTGGACGGCATTGGGCGTCGGCGTCACTGTGGTAGGT
>JALWFW010000269.1 GCA_027013865.1 Polyangiaceae bacterium
CGAGCGTCCTGGGTGAAAAAAACGTCAGTCGCTCTGCACACACAGCGGCGGCGTTCTAGCCCAAAATCCTGGCAAGCCAAAGCCAAACGGCCGGGCAACCTGGCGGGCTAGCGCCGGCCCAACGCCGGGCCAGACCGAAAAGCCGGGCATGCAGACACCGCAGTATGTGCAAAGCGCGCGTTCTCATCCCGGGTGCGGGTGAGGTGTTATGTGAGTTTCGGCGGATCTTCCACCACCCCCGCCAGGTGCGCGCGCGACACACCCAGCGGGCGGATCCCTGTGTCTCCTACGGTCCAGTCATAAACCCACCATATGCAGGATGCATGCCAGGGCATTCAAACGCGCTGGCAAGGCTTATAACATGCTGATATCAAAGGACTTTCGCGCACCGTCTTGCACCCACCCCCTCATCCAAATCCGCACCTTTCATCTAAGTTGGACACCCCTGGGAATGATGTAAATTGCCGATTGAGACGTTAGTAGCGTTATGGGAATCGTCTCCGTAGACTCTCGTCCCGCGCTAGCTCGTGATTCTACTACGACATGAAATCTAAAGCGCTTCGTTCATGTCAAACTTCCGTATCGTCCTTCCTCCCATTACCTGCCTGTAAGATACGACTTATCATGGGTGTTGAACTTATGTTCAGTCGTGCTATGATTCCACCGAACCGTCGAAATTTTCTAGAGATTTTTGAGACATTATTATGCATCGGACGAATGACCTATCATATTGCAGGCCGAAATGAATACGATAACCTTAGATTAACGGAGGATTCGAAAATGCGTCATTTCCTTGTTATTACCCTCGCTGCCGTACTGTCTATCACAGCGTTTGTCTCATGCCACCAGATTGGTGGTCCATCCCTTTCACTCGAGTCTGACAAAACCGAGATACCCGCAGGCGGTAATGACTCCGCAACCATAACTGCCACACTGAAATACGGTGATTCCCCTGGCTCAGGCAAAGAAATAGTGTTCTCCACCACCATGGGTTCCTTCTCTAAAGAGGATGAAGAACAGCAGGAAATCACAGTCTCCACGGATTCCAGCGGCAAGGCATCCGTCCAGCTATGGAGCGGCCGCGAACAGGGACAGGCTACGGTGACGGCCACCTTCACCGATCCAGATTCATCGGAGACGGTCCAGAAGTCCGTGACTGTCAGTTTTGGTCAGCCGTCTCTTACATCTCTGCCCATATCCAGCAAGTTCGAACTCATATGCGATTACAAGAACGTTGGGGGATTCATCGATCCGAAACCCGACATATGGGTTCCGTGCCAGGTTACAGCCAAGAACGTCCGAGACGAGATCATTCCCATAGAATCCCTGGACATGCACTTCTATGCAGAGGCCGGTGTCCTGGAAGGGGTTCGCGACGATTACGAAGGCTATAAAATATATTACAAGGTACGCGGCGGCGAAGCAGCTCCCAAGAACGTGGCTCCCCTTACAGGTATGGAACCCGAGAGGGACTGCGGCCAGGTCAACACCAAATGCAATCCCCGCGATGGCCTCGTAACCCTCATGGTGGTCACCCGCGGAGCCGAGTCTTTCACGGATCTCAACTCCAACGGCCAGTGGGACGAGGGCGAACCCTTTGAAGATCTGCCCGAACCCTTCCTAGATGAAGACGACAACGGCCGCTACGACATGGGCGAGCCTTTCTTCGATGCCAATGGAGATGGCGTCCACACCAACGGCAATGCGGTCTACGATGGCGACACATACATATGGGCCACAACCAAGATACTGTGGACAGGCAAGCCTGAAGAGGCTCCGGGAGCAGCAGAACTGACCACGAGCCCCGTGGATATCAGCAACCTTCCCGACAAAAGCAACATCACTGTTTCCCTGCGACTGGTGGACAAGAACCTTAACCCTGTTGCAGGGTTCGAGTCCAATGGAGACTACGTTTACTTCGATGTCTCAGGAGGCATGGAATCTGTCCATGGCGGTCAGTTCCCTGTGACGAATGTCACTGGCATTCAACTTGATTCAGAAGGCCGGATCGTGGGAGTAGACAACTCGGCAGCATCCTACCAGGAGACTTGCAAGGACAGTTCGCCTGACAGCTCGTCTCCTGAACAGTTCTCCATAGCAGTGGAAGCATATCTCGCTCCTGGTCCCATTGGAGTTGATCAGAACTTCGAGCAGTATCATTTCATATTCCAGTCAGTCATCAGTGGAGAAATACAGTAACCCATATAAGGGGGTGACGCATGAGTTTCCTCATAACCGCAGCAGCTCTAATCCTGGCACAGCCATATCCCGCACCATCCATCCATCAGGTGGAACTTGGCAATCACATGGATGAACTCCCACCTGTAAGATATTATGGACCTGCCGGACGCCATGCCACTAAATCTCTGAAATCATTGAACTATATCGTATATGGCTACCTTCCGTACTGGGTGGGTAATCTATCCGGCGTCAGGTGGGATGATCTCTCACATGTGGCGTATTTCTCCGTGGAACTAAACTCCAACGGATCTTACAGCACGGCTCATGGATGGCCTGACAACACTCTCGTGAGCACGGCTCATTCCCATGGTGTAAAGGTGGAGCTGGTATTCACCTTGTTCGAGAGCTCTTCCATAAGGACTCTCGTCAATTCTTCGTCATATCGGGCCAGGGCCATCGGAAACATGATAGATCTCATGGAATCCGGTAATGCTGACGGTATTTCCATAGACTTCGAAGGCGTTCCCTCCAGTGCCCGTTCCGGTTTTACGACTTTCATACGCGAGCTCAGACAGGAACTCACGAATAGAGGCCACCCCAATGCCGGCATTACCATCGCTGCTCCTGCCGTAGACTGGTCCGGTGCCTTCGACGTGGCTCAGCTGGTTCAGTACTCCAAAATATTCATCATGGCATATGACTATTTCTGGTCAGGCTCGGATTATGCTGGCCCCACGGGGATCTTCCGTACGTCCACCCAGTGGAGACCAGCCTCTCAGCATAATACTGTGAGGTCTGTAGCACGTTATGCATCCCTTGCCGGGGATGACCTGCGCCATCAGATCATTCTTGGCGTTCCTTACTATGGTCGTGAATACAAGACACGGGGCAGTTCATGGCCCTCTTCCGCGATAAGCAACGTGGGTACTGCTACTTATTCGGATATCATGGGGGACGGCGGCGCCACCCACCGTGATGACGACATATGTGAAGCCGCCCGCATATGGCAGCGTTCCGGAACCTGGCATCAGTTGTGGTTCATGGATGAGACGGGCCTCGCCTGCCGGTTGCAGCTGGTGTTAGATGAGCGTATCGGCGGTTTCGGCATGTGGGCACTGGGGTATGACGGTTCGAGACCTGAGCTGTGGGACACCATGGAGGATTATTCCACCAGTCCGCCTGCACCCGAAGACGGTGACATGACCCAGCCCATACGTATAACCTCCTTCCCCTACAGTGACAGCAGAAATACAGAAGATGGACACAGGTATTTCAACTACTATTCATGCAGCGACTCCATGGAGGAGGCCGGTAAGGAGATAATCTACAGGGTAGATGTATGCAGTCCTGGAACTTTGTCCGCTCACGTACCTACTTACAACTTCCAGGATCCTGATGTGCACATCCTGTCCGACCAGCGTGAGGATGCATGCCTGGCCAGAGCCCATACCGATGCCGAGACCCACGTGAATCCGGGTACTTATTACATAGTTGTCGATACATACGTATCTAGTGGAGTGGAACTCGAGGGCACATATTCCCTTGATGTGAACTTCCAGCCGGACTCCGGCTCTTCATCCTGCCCTTCGGGTACACATTGTGACGGCGGTCAGTGCGTCTCGGACAACCAGCAGTGCAGCGGTACTCAGATAGAGTGCAATGGTCAGTGTGTGGACCCGGCCTCCGACCGCGACAACTGCGGAAGTTGCGGCAATGAATGCGGCGACGAGCAGTCTTGCATAAACGGTCAGTGTGTAGACGCTGGTAACTGTACGAACGGTCAGATAGAGTGCAATGGTCAGTGCGTGGACCCGGCCTCCGACCGCGACAACTGCGGAAGTTGCGGCAATGAATGCGGCGACGAGCAGTCTTGCATAAACGGTCAGTGCATGGAAGCCGGTGAATGTGGTACGGGGCAGATAGAGTGCTACGGACTGTGTGTGGATCCTTTCACTGATAGTAACAACTGCGGAGGATGCGCCATCATATGTTCAGATGATCAGATATGCGTGAATGGTCAGTGTAAAGCCAGCGACGATTCCACCACTTATTCACAGACCGATGACGAGTGCTATACCAAGACCGAGTGCGCTTGCCGTGCTCCTGGTTCAAGGGGTTCCACGAATCCAGCCCTAGTATTCATGCTTGCAATCCTTGCGGTGATCTTCAGAAAATATGCCCGCTAACCTATTGATTTTACTAACCTTTTTTATCCCAGGCAAAAACTGGTCCGCATGGGACGGCCACAAGGGAGTATATTCCTTCGAAAAACGCAATGATTCATGGTTTCTCGTTGCCTACGATACCTCACACCATGAACGTAAGTCCGTGAGACTTCCATCCAAACCGCGGGCAGTATGTGCATCGCCGGCTCATGTCGTGCTGTCCTACAATTCCGGAGGAGTTGAGGTTCGGGATCCGGCCACTTTGGGGCAGCGGCTTTTCCGCTCCACCTCCAGAGCCTATATTTCCCTGGAGTGTTCCGGAGATACGATTTATGCAGGCGGTAGATTCCTGGGAGTGGTCAGCATGTCACCCTCGGATCTGGTGCCACACAAACTCAGTGTACGTCTTCATTCCTGGGCGTGCTGTATGCTGAGGCATGAAGATTCGCTATTCATAGGCTCGTGGGATCATGCCGTGCATGTATATCCGTCAGGACAGTTTTTCACCCATTACTCGCCGGTGTATGACATGGCTGCCGGTCGGGGATTCCTTGCAGTACTCATCAATCTGGGACGAATACGCCTGTGGTCGTGGCACGGAAGACTCCTTGGTAAACACGACATCAGAGGAGCCATCTCCATTGACGCAGTGAATAGAACTCTTGTCGTGGGTAAGGCATCCAAAAGAGTCCTCATTACGAGAGTCACGGGATCCGGTCGCGTGATTCTGGTGTCCCGGCACCGTGTCCCCATCCGACCGCTTGAACTTACAGTGCTGGATACCGGAGCTTCCAGAGTATTGGTGCACAACGGAGAGAAGTCCTGGCTGCTGATGTTGGGTCAGTAATTTTTCACGATGGGAATACAACCGTATGTAGGGGTGGTTCACAACGGTACATCTTGTGCTATCATGCGCCAACCGGTCTGTGAGGTCTGGTGACAGTCTCGACATGGGACTGCCGACTGTGACTGGTAGGGTCCGGCAGGAAGGTTGTATATGGTTCCCGGGAGGAAGAAAGGAAAAGTTGTTCATACCAAGGATGCTTCACTGGCTGTAAAAAAGGACAGAGCATCCCTCATTCCGTCTGACGATAGAGAAGTCGAGATAGTTCCAGAGGAAGAGATCGAGCTCGAAGAGGAGGAGGTTGTCCTTGAGTCCGATGCTGTAGTGGAGGAGAAGGGTAAAGACATCGTAGAGCAGCTTACTCCCAAGTCATCTTCTACTTCGGTAGCGACATACGATCCACTTACTGCCTACATACAGCAGATTCGCAGGTATCCATTGCTCTCCCCCGAAGAGGAACACGAGCTGGCCGTGAAATATCAGGAGCATGGTGACGACAGTGCAGCCAAGAAACTCATTACGTCCAATCTGCGCCTGGTAGTGAAGATAGCTCATGAATATTCGGCGGCGCATCACAATCTTTTGGATCTCATACAGGAAGGCAATCTGGGGTTGATCCAGGCAGTTAGAAAGTTCGATCCCTACAAGGGAGTCAAGCTGTCTACGTATTCTTCATGGTGGATTCGTGCCTATATCCTCAAATATCTCCTCAATAACTGGCGTCTGGTAAAGATCGGCACTACTCAAAATCAGCGCAAACTATTTTTCAATCTTCACAAGCAGGCTGAGGCACTCAAGGCAAAGGGTATTATTCCTACGACTAAGGCTTTGGCCGAGTCTCTGGACGTGAGTGAAAAGGAAGTCTCCGAGATGCAGCAGCGTCTGGGCTCCACAGATCTGAGTCTGGCGGCCCCTGTGGGTGATGAAGACGGCAAGCGTACGGTGCAGGACATTTTGGGTTCGGGAGATCCCACACCAGAAGAGGAGGCATCCAGAGAGGAACTGCGGGCCCTAATAAGAGAAAAGATAAGTGAATTCGTTCAGACCCTGCACGGACGCGATCTTGTAATCATGCGTGAGAGAATTCTCTCGGACAATCCCCTGACACTCAAGGAAATTGGCGACAGGTACGGAATAACCAGGGAGCGCGCTCGACAGCTTGAAAAACGCATCTACAAGAAACTGCGTCAGTACCTGGAGCAGGAACTTGGCGACAAGGTCAAAATCGCCCTTGGACTCGAGAAATGAGCGGTACGCTTTATGTAGTTGCCACACCTATAGGTAACATGGGGGACATGACCGAAAGAGGGCGTAAAGTGCTCTCAGAAGTGCCGGTGATAGCGTGCGAGGACACTCGAACCGCCAGAAAGCTACTAACCATGCTGGATATTCCCCTGTCCGGCAGGCGTCTTGTTTCATACTTTGAAGGCAACGAAAAACATAGGGCAGCGCAACTTATTGAAATTATTGAAAACAATCAAGATGTAGCCATTATTTCGGAAGCAGGTACTCCTGCAGTGTCAGATCCTGGAGCGATTGTCGTCAGAGAGGCTCTGGCACGCCATATGAGAGTCGTGCCCGTTCCTGGTGTATCGGCTCTGGCTGCGGCCGTGTCGGTAGCCGGTCTGGCGGATACCCCATTCGTGTTCATGGGATTTCCTCCGTCAAAGGGCCGTCGCCGCAGAGACTTCATGGAAAAAGTAGCTTCATGCGACATGGCCGTAGTCATATATGAATCTCCTCACAGATTGCAGGACACACTAGCAGAACTTTCCAAAATGTGTAAACCGGAGCTAGGGATACTTCTGGCACGGGAGCTTACCAAAGTGCATGAAGAGGTGATCCGATCCAGCCTGGGGGAACTGTCCTTGCGTTTTAAGGAGGAAAAACCGAGGGGCGAATTTGTTCTGGTGCTAGATCCCCCATCGGCCGGGAATACAGTCGCTTTGGCTCTTCCGCCCCTTGAGAGGGAAGTTGCCCGACTTCGGGATCTGGGGCTTTCGGCAAAGGAAGTCTCGGCCGTGCTCGCTCCTTTATATGGGGTCAGGAAAGCTGAGATCTATACACTGGCATCTCGATGAAAATATCAATGATATCAAATAGTTAAGCCTCTTTGGCTGCCTCCTGACATTTCTTGATGCTGTAATGGTACCCCTGGGGTGATTCGAACACCCGACCAACGGTTTAGGAAACCGCTGCTCTGTCCTACTGAGCTACAGGGGCCTAAGCGGAGGGAATAATAATTAGATAGACGAATATTTTCAAGCTGATTTTATCTGGGGTCTCGAAGGATTGAAGGCTGCAGCAAAGGTCCGTGATACACCTTCCTGGCTGGACATGCTTTCGCTTCAAGAACGGGTGTAGGCTCTCGTGGGGCCGTCGGGCTGCCCCCGCAAGGGTCCGTGGTAAGCCTTACTGAGCAGACATACTCTTGCTTCAAGAACAGGTGCAGGCGCTCGAAGGGCCATCAGGCTCTCCTGCAAGGGTGCGTTGCAAGCCTTCCTGACTGGACATGCTTCCGGTCGTGCAGGTGACACTGATTCATTGCCCCAAGAAGGCTCTCCCATGGGGCTGCTGCCTTTGCGGCACGGTCTATAATAGCATTTGGCGTTACGCGGCAACACCCTGATATTACAGCACTTTACCGCAAGGCCTAAACTGTCCCAATCAAAGAAGGGCCCACCCCCGCCGTCACACCGGCCGAAAATCCGAACCGCAGGATAAGCCCCTGCCTGTCCCGCCGCTATTACGGTGGGATTTTCGGGGCAAGGTTCCTCCACCACCTGCCCGGCACAGTGCTAGCGCTCGGCACCTAGCCGGGGGATCCTCGTGTCTCCTAGGGTTCAGTCATGGGAGGGGTTATGCAATATACGTGCCAGGGGAAGGGGTCGGAATTTGACACGTGTAACCTATTAAAACAAA
>JALWFW010000270.1 GCA_027013865.1 Polyangiaceae bacterium
GCTCCAGGTCGAGCAGCGGCGGCGGGATCGGCGGCGGCGGCGGCAGTCCGCGGCGTGGCGACGTCGAGCGTAGCGGCGGCGGCGGCGGCGGCGGCGGGAAGGGCGACCGCTGACGGCGGGCCGGCGCCGGCGGCGGCGGCGACGGCCGGCGGCCGTGCGGAGAGACGCTCCGGCGGCGGCGCGATGCCTGCGGCGATCCGGCACGGCGCTTCCGGCCGCGGCCGGTGCGCGGGCCGTTGCTCTTCGCGTACTCGACGCGGATCTTCGAGCCGAGCACGTGCTTGCCGTCCAGGCTCCGCACGGCGTTCGAGGCGCCCACTCGGTCGTAGTACTCTATGAAGGCGAAGCCCGGCGGATTGTGCGCGATCCAGACGTCTTTCACTCGCCCGAACACCTGGAACTCCCGCTCCAAGTCCGGCTTCTTCACCGATTCCAACAAGTCGCCGACGTACAGCTTGCGCATGTTGATGTCCCAGTCACTGTCACCAGGATCCTGAAAGTAACAAACAAAAACAAAAACCATTAAAACCTAACTACTCGAATCCACACACACACACACACACACACACCCCAACACAGATGGCAACCAACAGACACACACATTTGCCTCTAATAACGAGGACAATTTACAAAACAGTTAATTACTTCTATGAATACAATACACGAAGCACAATAATCATCTCTATATAAACAGCAAATCAAACATAAGCACCTCGTCATCTAGACCTTCCTGCCCGTCTTCGGGCGGCCCGACATAAGGCGGAACCTGCCGAGTGTCCTCTCTGTAAGCATACTGTGGCTGATACATAGGGTTGCCAATGTGATAATTACCAGGAGCAGTAGGAAAGGGGCCCCGATTTGGAAAGGGATAATTTTGATACGGATACGCATTTGGATATGACGGAAACCGCGGTGCGCCACCTGCCGCCCAATAGGGTGCGTTGTTCGGCCGACTTTCGCCCCACCTGCTCCCCCTCCTCCGTCGATTCTGCTGCTTGGATGACGTGAATTCGGGGATTAGATTCTGCTGAAATAGATAACCGACCGAGAACGGCTTCGGCTTTGCGGGCCCCTGATTTTTACTCTGTGCTACATCTGCACCGGAAGCCGGATTAGCCTGCCGCTGCTGTACAGGGTACGATTTGGACGGATCGTTTGACACCTGTTTCGGCTGCTGTCGGTTTAAGAAAGGCTTCTCGCCATAACGATAGTAACGATGATGTGGATAGTTAACATTCTGCGAGGCGTTGGGCAACTGTTTGCCCGACTGATAGCCGGCGGCGTTAGCGCGCTGGTTGACGGCGGACGCGGGAGTGAAGGCACTGGCATTAGCCGGGGCCGACTTCGACGGATTCTGCGCCGGTGGGCCGTCACCTGCACCGACGCGCTCGCTTTCCATGTCCTGTTGTATCGCCTTGTAGTATTCGGCGTACGCTCGAGAGATCTGCTCCTCGAGCTGTTTCTCGCGAGACAGTCGCACATTCTCGTGCCTGTCGTCGGCGGCGGCAGCAGCAGCAGCATTCGCCTTGCCGCGTGGCCTATCCTCGTACGCGTCCTTCCCGTCGGCACCTTCGTCCTCGTGCGGGTGTGCCTTCCTATAAGCCTCGCCGAAATGCTCTCTCTCTCCGCTCTCGTAGCCTCCAGACTTAACGCGACCGCCTTCCTGATTGTAATAATACGGCGCCTGCGCCGGGTCGGGTTCCCTCTCCGGACCCGGATACTGCCTGGCCTGTTCCCAGGCCTCTCCGTCGTTTCGCTTCCGCATGACGGACTCCTTGTATTTTTTGCGAAGCTGGGCGATGCGCTGCGACGAGCTGATTGGAAAGTTCACCACGCTGAGCACGCTCTTCGCCTTCTTCACCAGCTTACTTGCCACGGATTCCGCTGGCCGCTTCTTCACCACACCACCACGCGTCACCATGGGCACGTTAGAATTGTACGGCTGTCTGAATCTCATCCGGTTCGCGTTGACCATCTGCTGTCGGCCGCCTCTCGGATGGAACATCCTCGGACCGGCCGCGTTCGGTCGGTTCATCATATGATTATTAATAATAATCGGTTTCAAGCCCTTCGGAGGCGGGCCCAGAATGCCATACCCCGGATTGGGTCCAGCGGCATTCTGGGCAGGTATTTTCGGTAAGAACCTTCCATAGCCGCCATCGTTCGAGGGCGACTGTCGCGGTGAATGCTGCGTTAGGTACGACGAGAAGTGAACAGCCCTGTAGTTGTTGGGCGGCGCTGCATTAGGCTTCCGGGTGCTGTTCTGCGCCATCCCGAAGTCAACCGGATACGACGGCCCCATGATGTTTCCGCGCTGATTTCCGCCAGCAATGAAACGCCGGTTCATCGGTGGTCGATTATTAAACATTCCCGCGTCACGCTCCAGTGCGTACGCACCGTTCTGCCAACTTCCATTCGTAACCATGCCAGCGAGGTAAATGCCAAAGGATGTCCAGATGCGCCAAGAAGCCAACGGAACTTGGCCACGAGCAGAAGTGCATCTACATCAACTAACGGACACGGAGACAAGCGAGACGGAGATCCACAAACGAATATGGCCCACGCAACCCGAGTAATCATAATATAGACCCAGTGCCTCTAGCACAC
>JALWFW010000271.1 GCA_027013865.1 Polyangiaceae bacterium
ACGAGGCTATACAAGGATCTATAGAGCCGGACGACCACCCTATGTTACCTGGACCACACACAGCTGATAATAGACGAGCGATCCGGAACATCATCAAGCACCGGGACTCCTCCCCTCGGACACCTCTAGGCGGATCCCTAACTACGCCGCCAAACTCCGGAACGCACGCACGCACTCACATACACGAACACGCACGCACATACACGCACTCCACCTCCCACACGCACTCACCGACGTGTCGGTATACTTAACACGCGCGCGCGCGCACGCACTCACACACGCATATTTGCCGATGCACGTCACACAGTCAGCCAAGGATATGCTGCTTTAGTACAACGACTGTACGTCATCTATACGTCATAATTACGTAGTATACGTCACACGAACGTCATCTTTACGGAACGTTTGAGGACAAACGAGGATTTCGTCAATCCTCCGCGGATCACGTGATGACAAGCAGCCAGCATCCACGGATCATTTGACGGACGACAGAAAACAGAGGATCCCCGAATCAACCAACAAAACGGATCAGTTATACCGGGATCCGGAACAAGATACCAACAACTCGCTCTATGGAAGATTCAAGGTCATGTTGTTGTTAAACTAGAAAAACGTTGACGATTTGTAGAAACTGGATGCTTCCTGATAGATCAGTTCTCGTATCCGGAACGCCGTCAATTGTTTGGTTTAACCAGTCATGGATCTCCCGGACTGAGCAGGGCTGACGGCGAGAACAGACTCTCCGGACCACCAGATAACCAGCAACAAGTGGCACTAAAGATTGAAAAGTGTATTTATTGTATCCGGACTGCGTCAGTGTTTTCAGGATCCTGTACGTCCGTGTGTGTGTGTGTGTGTGTGTTCTGTGTCAGAGACAATAACTGTGACTAAGTTTTACGAGCGGATACACGTTATTGCCAGATGGACTGCGAATGTGTCTGGATCGAGTGATATACGGCCATCTTTGTGCGAGCACCCAGAAGAACTTCGGGATCCAGATAATCCGGAGACCGCCATCATGAGTCTGGTGAGCGGCTACCCGGCGCAGAGCTACCACAGCTCGGCGCACATAGGAGCATCGGCGCACGACTTCTACGCGTACCATCACCCGCAAACCGGAAACGCGGGACGCTATCCGGATCACGGACCGGGGGCAGGCGGCGCCACCGACACGTCGTCGTACTTCCAGGGCTGGATGATAGGATCGCATCCGCACCAGTCGGCGTCGCCTCAGGCCGCGGAGCTGCCCCCGCCCGGCATGGGCCACCCTCATCACCCTCACCACCCTCATCACCCTCATCCAGGTGATGTGACAGGCTCAGCCACGCATCCCGGCTCCACGTACCTCGGCACGATCCCGAACAGTCAAGACTACGGTCAGATGCCGGTCTTCTCGATGCTGGACTCTAATGGGATACCCATTAGGGTACGACCCATTAAGAGACGTAACACAGCCAATAAGAAGGAGAGAAGGCGTACTGTGTCCATTAACTCGGCCTTTGCTAACCTTAGAGGGTGCATACCGAACGTACCCTCCGATACCAAACTGTCTAAGATCAAGACTTTAAGGCTAGCCACCAGCTATATAGCCTACCTAATGGACGTCCTTAACAAGGACGACCCGACACTGACTGAAAACGGATTTAAAGCGGAAATTACGAAAAAAATAGAGAGTCGCGAGGAGAAACGGAAACGTGAAGCTGAGGTTAGTAATATAAATGTCCTTCTCCTCCTGCTCCTCATCCTCGTCATAAATTCTCATCCTCATCCTCCTCCTCCTGCTGCCTCCTCCTCGTCATCTTCATCATAATCATCTGCGCCTCAACACTTTAGCGTACAATATATTTTTTGTTAACATTTACGACTTCCTCATCCGCATCTGTGCTAGCTGGACTTCCACATCTGCGTCAGCTTCACATCCACATCTGCATCAGGCGCTTATCGACATCTGTGTCAGGTAGCCATCCATTTGTGTATCAGGCGAACGTCCAAATCTGTATCACATCTGTATCAGGCCTTTCTCTACTTCTGCAGTAGTCACATATTCCCATTTTTATTAACCAATTATCCACATCTGTACCATGAAGTACTGTACATCTGTACAGGGTATTCGTGTCCTCGTGCCAGATATTCTACTTCAGCTGAATATGCAAAATTATTATAACGAAACCTGTCAGGTTAACGAAATATTCCAGAACCTCCACAGATGAGACAGATGTGACAGAAACATCAAATGCAGAAACAAAAATGTCACAAACATCTGTAATTTGTTCCAATGTAGCAAATCAATCAGGCATAATAATTATAAACCCCAAGTTACCTGTTGATATTGATCACTTGGTTTCTCCCGTGACTATTACTGTCCAAGTCTAAAGAGTTTTCCTCACTCATTTCGCCTCTTCACCTCGTAGATTACTTGAATATACAAAATATTTTGGTGTGGACAATACAGAAGATGTGCATAGCGCTGTTCCCCCCCAGGTAATAATAATAATAATAATAATAATAATATTATTATTATTATTATTATTATTATTATTATTATTATTATTATAGCGCCGTTTCTAATCTGTAAGGAGATTGTTCTACAGCGCTTTAC
>JALWFW010000272.1 GCA_027013865.1 Polyangiaceae bacterium
GTCGGACTCCTGACATATGCGAGATATGTCGAGTAATTAAGTGAAGATTGTTGTGTTGTTTATTACACAATATTAACGTGAGATAACGATGCTGTTGTGTATTATTGTGTTACAGTGTTTGTGTATCTAATTGTGTTGTTACGAAGCAGTGTTATGTTGTGTTAGTTAATGATTGCGGCAGAATCGATGAGGTCTGTATCGCTATTTAATGGAAATTATTGTTATTTTCCATAAGAAACACATTTTAATGCTGTTTCTATCGTCAGATAACAGTTTCCGTTCCCCGTTTTTTATTTATTTTTTTTATTTTTTTATTTACCTTCATAGTTACCTAAACAATATAGTAACACACACACACACACACACACGGTCAGGCACACACACACACACACACACACACACGGTCAAGCACACACACACACACACACACACACACGGTCAGGCATATACACACACGCACACACACACACGCACACACATAGAGTCAGAAAGAGACAGTCAGACACACACACACACATATACACACGCACATACACATACAATCAGGCATACACACACACACACACACACATACACACACACACACACATACACACACAGTCATACATACATACATATATGTAGACAGACAGACACACACACACACACATACACACACCCGGTCAGGCATACACACACACATGGCAAGTATATACACAGCTATAAAACGATTAACATAATTTATGTTGCAAAGGCACTGTATGTAAATACGTCACATCTACGTCATAAATATACTGCAAGGATATCCTGCTAATGTAGTAATGACGTCGTGCGACCGACAGACTGGAAATGACGTCACGTCATTCAGCTAGAACACAATGACGTAATAAAGAGCGACAGCGAAGGAGATTCAGAGCAGATGACGTGTTTAGCCGAGAAGGAAGTGACGTCACACGTCGGTAATCATCTTATTGATCAATGACATGTCCATTTCGTAATTCTCGCGCACCTGAACGTTGTCTACGTCATCAAACATGTCGATGTCGACGTCACTGATCGGTTCCGGAACGAAGTAATCTTCGTCACTGGCCATTCCGGGTCGGTAATTATCGTACTCGGATTCGTACGCCGTCGATCCGGAATCGTAATTCAGGTTGGAGTCGGACTGGGAGACCTCGCTGCTGGCGAGGGACGACAGACTGATGTTATCCGGAAGTAGACTGTGCCGGATCACGGCCGTCGGACCGGACGCCCCCTGGCGGCCGGACTTCGGCGATCCGGACGCCCCCTGGCGGCCGCATTTCGGCGATCCGGTGCGGCTGGACGACGAGTGACTGTCGTCGACGTCACTCGGGATGTGATCCAGACTGTGACACAGCCGAGACGGGATCCGGAACGGCTGACGCCGCTTGATCTGGTACGGCGGCGCCACCAGCTTCTGGCTGATCGGACGGAAGGATTCGGCACGGTTCGGGATCACAAGCTTCACCGGAAGGTTCTTCGCCCTCTGCCGATCCGCTTCCGGCCGCCGGCTCTGTTCGGGAGAGTTCGGGAATTTGCCAACCGGAAGTTGGTCGTTCGACGACAGTCCGTTCGTTTGAGGCAGTGTTGGACTCGACGGGTTAAACACCACCAGGGGGCACTTATTCTGGATCTGTTTATCGCCGAGTTTGTTAGCGACCGGCCGGAAGGCAGACCTCGGTTCCTGTTCCGGATTGTAGTCGTTCAGTATCCGGATCGGAGGATTGTAGAAGCGACTTCCGTACAGCGCCTCGTCCGACGGCGGCGGCGGAAGTGGCGGCGGTGATACGTCATCGACGTCCGGATCAAGCGACGCCCGGCCGCCGGAAGTGCCGCACTGAAAATAGGCGCGAGCGCCCTCTGGCGTTGAATGGTCCATCCTGAGCGATATACGGGGCGCGTTCTTCACGTGAGGCGAGCTGACCTTAGCCGGAGGCTGAAACGGTGACGTCACCGAATTGTGGATACGCTGCTCCGGGAGTCCGTTGTTCTGGATCCCGTAAGCCGCCGGTGCTGCCACCAGGTGAGGCCTGTAGCCTTTATTCTGAATGGTGATTGGCTGGCTGTAGCTCGCCAGGTGATGACGACACAGTTCCGGTCCGGATCGACTCTTGATGATCGGTTTCTGCGCGCCCGTAGCGCCACCTGTCTCGAAGACGCGCATCACTTGCTTGAAGTCGGCCAACTCCTCGGCGCTCAGCTTCCGGTGCATCGCCGGCTCTCGATCGTAAGAACCGGAAGTGGATTTACCGCTCTCAAGCGATTCGTCGATTGCCGGAAGCATCGCGCCGGAAGATCCTGAATCCGGATTGGCGTCCTTGACCAGCGGCGATACGATCCAGGACTGAGGCAGCTGCGGCTCCGATGACGTATTTATTCCGCTACCGAACGCCGGATCAGTCACGTGCTTCACGCTAACTACCGACGCGACACTTGACCTCTCCGTCGACGGCGTCTGACAATGGCTATTGGGCGAACTGGTTAGCGGGTCACTTCCGGTATTACCGACCTCTGGCGGGCCGAGGATCTGCGATTGGGTGAGCGTGTTGGTGGCGTTACTCTCGCCCTCGTTATCGCCCACTTCCGTTCGCTTCAG
>JALWFW010000273.1 GCA_027013865.1 Polyangiaceae bacterium
GACGTGTATGAGCCTCTGGTGTCCCGCCGAATGGCAGGTATGCGGGAGGCGGGAAGCCTGTCAGTGTTGCCTCGATGAAGACGAAAGGCGGTGAGAAACGTAGCACGAAAGACAGGTCTCCGGAAAGAAGCCTCGAGTCGTATCCTGCGGTTGCGGTGACATGGAAACGGATTTCATAATCGTCTTCAGCAGGCTGCCGCTCTATGAATATCTTCAGCAGGGACGTGGGGGCCATCTCCAGAGCCGAATCGATGGTACGTTCGATCTCTCCCATGATCTTGCGAAGTCTTTCACGGGCCAGCTTCTTGAGCATGGCACTGGATCCGTAGCGCATGACCATGCGGGAGTCTGCATCCAGGAGGGCCATGGCCAGATCCCTGGGATCAGTGGGCCTGAGCCTGAGGATCTCAGATGAGAGGTGTTCCACGAGGGCCTCCAACTGGCCAGTGGGTTTGTCTGAGGCACGCTGTACCGTATTTTTGAGAAGTTCCAAAGCAGGCCACGGACTGGCTTCATAGGATACGGGACGTGTGGCCTTCACTTTTGGTCTGGAGAGGGAGAGCACGGCGTTTCCGGTAAGGGGATCCACCTGATAAAGACCGGAATCGAATCTTCCGGGTCTGCTGCCTGTGGTGGCGGGTGGTGGAGGGGGAGACTTACGCGAACCAGGAGGGTTGGTTACCGGTTTTACCGCAGGGCGGGATCCTTCCGGACCCTGGATAGGATTTACTGCGGCGGGAGTGGCCGCCACGGTGGCCTCCTCACTGGAGGTCTGGGGTCTCGTACCGGGTTCAGTGCCCTCAGGATCCAGTAGCTCCTCTTCTATGATTTCTACCATATCGGGATCAAGGGAGGATATCTCTATGGTTTCCTCATCACTAAGAAGCTGGAACAGAACTTTCATCTGTTCATACAGGGCTTCGATGTGTTCCTTGCCACCGAGGGAGGTCTCTCCGTCCATGGAGGCATTCAGGAAGTCCTTTATGTTGATGATGTTGATCACATGTTTGAGGACTTCCTTGAAGTACGGGGCCTTCATGTCCGATAGTTTGGAGACGATGTGGGGAGCCAGATGACGGGAGATTTCTATTTCCCAGTCGAACCATCTGCCTGCAAGAAAATGCTCGAACTGTTCATGAGAATTTATGGCATCTCTGATTTCGGGCAGCCAGTCTGCCAGGAATTCTCTGATCTCATGTTTCCATTCGTTGAAATTCCAGTCGTCCATGGTACCCTCCCATCAGCTCTGGAAGGCTAATGAATATACTCCAAGGTGACGGCTGGCAAGGCCCGCTGTACCGCAGACAGCTCAGATGGAGGTACGAGGTGAGAGCTTTTATGCGTATCTTATTGATTTTATTGGTATTTTCCATGGTTTCTGCCTGTGATGACGATGTGGTGGAGACTACCCACGATTATGAAATAGAAGAGGGAGGGCGCCCTCCTGAGGACTGGGACGGTCCTGTAACCAGGATCCTGGAGGACACTGTACACTCGGTGAAACAGAATACCAGGATACGCCTTAGGGTGGATGACTTCCGCTATAGCCACATGTTTGGTTACTACCGCCTTTTCGAGATGCTCAATCTTCACGGTTATTCCCACGACCGTCTTAAGGGAGGCAAGATTACGCCAGAGCTTCTTTCCCATTACGACGTCTACTTCCTCAATCTCATGGACTCGTCTAGACCCCGATTCACCCAGGACGAGATAGAGGCACTGCGCCAGTTCGTGGAGCAGGGCGGCGGAATGTTCGTCATAGGCGACCACACGAACGTCTATCTCAGTTCTGAGATGACCAATCCAATGCTCGAGCCCTACGGTATCTCGATACGCTATGAGATTGCGTGTGACAGACCTCCACATTCGGTGGTGGGTAACGGATGGATACTGGTGGAGGATTTCAGAGATCATCCAGTCACCACGGATCTCGACGGCATAAGTCTTCAGACAGGCGCTCCCATAGACGGCCCCGGCGGGGTAGCATTCACGTCTCCCGATGGTTGGGGTGATTTCTGGGATCCGAACATGGAGGAGGGCTTTTACGGCAACTGGACCAAGGATCCCACGGAGCCGAGCGGTCCACAGGCCGTCGTGCAGGCAGTGCAGTACGGGCAGGGCAGGGTCGTGGTCGTTGGGGATCAGAACATATTCGGGGATCCCTACCTGTTTTTCCTGTCAAATAAGGAGCTGGCCCTTAACGGATTCGAGTGGATTGCCCACCGTACCGGCGAGGATTTACGTGATGTCCAGCCTCCAGGAATAAACGTGCGCATAGACTCCCTTGCCAACAATCTCAGCATGGGACAGGGATACAACAGCAGTTACTATACCTTCTACACGAATCTCAACCGCAGATGGGAGCTTACGGCTCATGCCACCAGGATTCCGCTTCAGTTCACCCCAAAGGTGTTCATGGAGGTGGAGCCCACGCGCACGGTGGTAGAGGACAACATGGCCGAGTGCAGCGAGGTTCTGGAAGCTGGCGGTGTAGCCATGCTCGTGCTGGATCCTGGTGAGGTTTCTGCAGCCTCCCTGTCGTTCATCGAATCCCTGGGAATCGCTTCCTTGGATCTCACTGCAGATGGTACGG
>JALWFW010000274.1 GCA_027013865.1 Polyangiaceae bacterium
CCTCTCACGTCCCCACGAGCGGCCCGGGTGAAAAAACGTCAGTCGCCCTGCACACACAGCGTCGGCGTCCTAGCGAAAAGCGAAGCAATACGCCAAAGCCAGCCCAATGCGCGGCAAGGCCGAAAAGCGTGGCAGCTCACCTGAAGCCGGTCAACCTGGCGGGCTAGCGCCGGCGAGGCCAAAAAGCCCAGCGGGGCAAGAGGCCTAACAGCGCCAGTCGGCATAAATCCAGCCAAGCTAAAACCTAACCGCCGGGCAACCTGAAACCAGCCAAACAGACAGCCCAACTCAGAGCCGAAAAGCCCAACGGGGCAAGCCTAAAGGCCAGAGCATAAAGCCTGAAGCCCATCCGGCAGGACTAACCCAAGGCCGGGCATAGCCATCACCGCAAAGCCTGGCGGGACTAGCGGAAGCCGAGCCACTCCGAACAGCCTGAAGTCTAACAGCGCCAGACAGGCCCAATCCGAAAGCCCGAAAGCCAGCCAAACTGGCAATCCAGCATCAAGGCCGAGCATTCAAAACCAGCCAATCCGGCAGGACAGCGCCAAAACGGCATGAATCCAGCCAAGCCCAGGCCAAAGCCTGGCAAAGCGCCAGCGGCGGCAACACCGCAGTATGTGCAAAGCGCGCGTTCTCATCCCGGGTGCGGGTGAGGTGTTATGTGAGTTTTGGCGAATCTTCCACCACCCCCGCCAGGTGCGCGCGCGACACACCCAGCGGGCGGATCCCTGTGTCTCCTACGGTCCAGTCATAAACCCACCATATGCATAATGCATGCCAAAGCATTCAAGAGTAATAACAAGGCGCATAACATGCTGATACTAAAGGACTTTTGTGCACTGACTTGCGGCCGTTCCATCATACGAGCTCGCACCTTTCATCTAAGTTGGACACCCCGCAGAAGGGCGCAAAACCGCTAACATACTAAAATAAAAGGAGAAACAGGGAAAAAGTGGCTGGTTTTAGCCATGGCCACCCGTGGCCACCCAGGCGACACGTCTGAAATGAGCCAGTATCAAGGGTTTGCGCGCGTATTTCGAAACAGGCCGCATGTCCAGTAAGACTTCATGCAGGAGACACCAAGAAAATCAGGAGATCTCCTCTGAGATAGTGCAGCAATTACAGAAGGCCTACGCCTTGCCTACCCGCTCCTGAAAACGGGGGATTCTCAATCAAGTTGGACATCCCACGGTAGGTCAGAGCGCGTTGACTGAAGTAAAACTCGGCAGCACATGGGCAGCCCGTGCAAATGAGATACTCTGCAGAGCTCACCCTTTCTGATGTACCCACGCCGTGATATACTGAAATATTTCCGTCAACTTACTCCCTGACATTGATTATCTTGGAAAGCTCCCTGTCCTTGACGCTTCCCAGCATGCGGCGAAGTTTGGCACGCACGGCCTTGCGCAGCATCTTGATGGCCGTAAGACTGGATTTATAGCGGAATGTCAGCCTTTGCTCTGCAATGCGGCCATCCTCGGGTTCCCTCCTGAAACAATCGGCATTGAGTAACGATATGACAGCCCCACGGATTTCCTTTTGACTGTATTCGAGATCCGTACTCAGTCGCTCGGTTATGTCGCCTATGAGCATACCTTTGGTTTCATTACGGTGTTCAGCCAGATATTCAGCTACGTGAAATATCACCTCTGTAGGCGGAAGCGGGAACCAGGGCGGCGGATTGTTCCTGCCCAGTAGTTCCCTGTAATTTTCTGCACTGTGCAGATCACTCAACTTCTTGAGTGGCTCCACATCCCTGAACATGGCGATCTTCTGCCCACGCATGAGCAATCTATATTCACTTGGCGGCCGGTGTATGAGTTTTATATCCGTTCCATTGGTAACGAATCTTATAAAATCCACAAAACGTGAAAACCCAAACCTCATATAATTGAAATCCTTGATACTGTAGGACAATGCCTGGCTGTATATGGCAATGTTCATGCCCACGTTCTCCAGCAACGAACGGGCCTCTTCGTTGCTTTTGAAAAATTCCAGAATATCCCTGGCTTTCTGGAGAACCTTCTTGTCGTCCTTGATCTCCTCTGGCCTGAATTTCTTGGCAAAGGCAATGAGTATGGGATTCGTGAATTCCTTCTCTCCCTCTGAAGCAGCTGGAACGATTTCCTCCTCCTCAGCAGTGGGAGGCTCTATCCATATGAAATCGTCGCATACAGCCTCGAAAACACGATTCACACTTTTACGGTAGGCACAACCTATGACCAGTTTGCCGTATTCATGCAGCTTCTTGGCCAGAGCCGAAAAGCCGCCGTCTCCTGATACGATCACGAACTTTTCTATTGCAGGCTTGGTCAGAGCTATCTCCACGGCATCTATCGCGAGCTGAATATCCGACGCGTTCTTCTTGGGTCCGCGTCCGAATCCGAACATCTGTACAGGCTCTATACCGAGCTCCACGATGTCGCCCCGCAGTATGTTGAGGCGCGAATCACTCCAATTGGCATAGGCCCGCTGAATAGCGATTTTGTCGATGTCTTTCTTGCTTATTTCCTCGAAGATATCCTTGAGTGAGAGCTGCGGCAGATACTCTGCCTTCACGTAACCTCCCATCAAGTTCTCGATGTCATATAGTATTGCGGTGTTGAACTTCTGTTCCTTCATGTTTCATGACTCCTGACATGAACCGAGTCCAGACTGTGCCGGATTTGATTTATTCCGCCACATGACTCCCGGAAATCTGAAAAGTGCAGTATAGACTTCCTTTCATCTGTATGCACCACAAATAGCCCTTTGCTGAAAAATCTTTTTATTTCAATAAGTTACTTAGATATTTTTTGTGGGAGCGAAGCCAGGTAGAAGCTCTGTCCCTGCAGTTCGCTTATGGCCCGCTCCATGGCCTCGAACTGTTTGCGCAACAATGACTCGTAGTCGTCCACCTGTCTTTCCATGCGGTCGATAGTGTCATCGATATTGTCGATGGTGTTATTGATGGAGTCCTTTTTGGTCACAAGTGTACCGTTGGGACCATCCACGAATCCTGCGATTAGGTCCTCCATCTTGTAGGCAACACCCTGTGTACCGCTCTGCGATTCTATGAATATATTGGCGACACCCTCGGGATCCTCGGCCAGTTTCTCTCTAAGCTTCGCAGTGTCCAGTGTCAGCGTGCCATCCTTGTTGGTCTTGACCCCGACCATGGACAGAGCCGACATCTCTGGTGGAAGACCGGAAATCTGAGACGTTATGAGGCCAGCAAGCTGACGCTGAATGGAGGTAGCAGTAAAATCACCGAAAAGCGTATCCTCACCTTTTACGTAGCCCTGATAACTAAGCTGATTGTTAAGGAAGGACGCCACCGAATTATAGTGGTTCACGAAGTCCTGCACCTTATCGATGGTGGTATCAGCATCAGGATTCACGCTTATGGTCACGGGACTGGAGGTAACTTCACCAACGGTCAGCTTTAGTCCTGGAACGACACCGGTGAACTCGTTGTTGGAGCTCGTAACCGTGAATGAACCGTCCACCACTATCTCCGCGTCTTGGGCATCCTCACGGTATGACGGGCTCTGAACTCCAATGGAGGTCCCGTTCTCCACGAACGTTACATCGTTGTCCACGCCCGTCTTGGTACCCAAAATCATGAGTCTATACTGAGAACCGTCGTAAAAGATGGATGCCTTGGCGTCTATACCCAAATCGTTGATGTCCTGCACCAGGGTTTCCATGGTAGTGCTGGCATCGACGGTCACGGATCCCGCCAAATTCCCACCAACGTATATATCCAGGGTGCCACTGCCGAACACACCTGCAGCATCCTTGTCGGCCTGGGGATCGGAGTAGACCTTTGTCGCCTTCGCCAGGGAATTGACGGTCACTTGAAAAGACGACTGCTGTGCAACGGTGGTGATCTCCGCACTGACCGCACTCTCATTACTGGACGATGCGGTAAAGGCCAGGAACTCCTCGATCGTATCGATGTCTTTCGCGCTGTCCCTCAGAGAATTCAGCGTGGTACTCAACTGATCTATGAGACGGTTTTTGGCCTGCAGCTTGCTCTTACGATTTTCCAGCTGTCTTATGGGAATTTTTTTCAGTGCAACGAGCTGCTGTATGATGGACTCTGTATCCATTCCAGAGGCTAAACCACTGAAACTTATGGTTGACATGGATTTCCTCCCTTATCTGCAGGTCTCTGTGCCAGGGCCACTCTCAGCCCACGAGATCGACCCAACCCCGTCCGACACTTTTCAATTTTCGTGCCATTTCCAGGATTTCCTCAGGCGGAACCTGGCGGATGATGTCTCCCGTGATGGAATCGATTATCTTGATCACCAGCTTGCCTGAAGCTTCGTCCTTTTCAAAGCGCAGTTTACGCCCCATCTTTTCGGCAATACTGCTGAGAACATCCATGGACTCTCGAATATCCTGTCGTTCCAGAATGTCCTTGTCATCCAGGAGTTCCTCACGCTCACGCTTCCGGATGGATTCAGCCTTGTAGCGCTGTACGGCCTCCTCTCCATCCCTGGTGGCAGTGTAGTTGTTTTCGAGGTCTGATTCGCTGGCAGGAGCGGCCCTCCGTACAGGCACAGGATCCACCTGGGCAGGAGCCACAGGAATGGCAATTCCGCTGTATGCTCCGGATGTTGGGAAGGTGGACATCGTCAAAACTCCTAGTTACCCGCACAGGAGGGCCCTAAGCCCCCGACACTGATCGTTTACGAGATCAATGCCATTGCCACAGAGGGCATCTGATTGGCCTGAGCAAGCACGGATACGCCCGCCTGCATCAGGATCTGAAGCCTCGTCATATTGGCGGTTTCCTCAGCAACGTCGACGTCGCGAATCTGGGAATTGGCAGCTGACAGGTTCTCACGGTACGACGCCAGGTTGCTCACCGTTACGCTGAGTCTGTTCTGTACGGCGCCAAGACTTGAGCGCTGAGACGAGATCTGATCGATGGCGCTGTCTATGACATCGATAGTCGAAAGTGCCTTGGTCACAGTGCTGATGCTTGCTGCATTGAGTCCGGTTGCCGTGGTTCCCAGGGCACCTCCCGTCATTGCATCAATGGCAATGGAAATCCTGTCATTGGCGGTGTTTTCGATACCCACCTGGAACTTGACTGAATTGGTGCTTGCCAGAGAACCGTCGAGAAGGTTCTGCCCATTGAACTCAGTGGTCTTGGCGATACGTGAAACCTCTGAAACGAGCTGGGAGAACTCGTTGTTGAGGTAGGAACGGTCATCACTGGTGTAAGTGCCGTTGGCTGACTGAACTGCCAGCTCACGCAAACGCTGCATGATGCCGTGAACCTCGTCGAGGGCTCCGTCAGCCGTCTGAATCAGGGAAATGCCATCATTGGCATTGCGCTCTGCCTGCTTCATCGATCTGATCTGGGCCTTCATCTTCTCGGAGATGGCAAGGCCTGCAGCGTCATCGGCTGCACTACGTACGCGAAGACCGCTGGACAGTTTGGACAGTGACGTGCTCAGGGAGCTGTTGGTCTTTGCCAGCGAACGTTGGGCGTTGAGGGATGCGAGATTGGTTTTGATGGACAGGGTCATGGCTCATCCTCCTCCTTGAGTTGGCCACCCCGGCATACGTACCGGGGGCTTTGGTTTGAATGTACTGACTCGTTTAATGCCAGTGCACTGGTGTCAGCAGTACAATCCGTGTGCCGCTGACTTTCACACCGTCGGGTCGGAGCGGTGTGGATACTTTTTCCCGGGTTGTCTTTTTCTATATCGGAGACATGTCATATATCTTTAAAAAAAATATGAACTCCTCAGCAAAAAGGTGCACTCCAATATTGTCCTTTGATTTCAAATAGTTACAAGCCTGCACCCTAGCAGGTCGGCCAGTCTTGGGTATAATGAGTCCTTCAGACACGATGCCCAGGATCACTCCCCGGAGATCCCCTTGTCCGTACCTGATTCACCCTGGCTTCAAAGGGAATCGGGGGGCCATGTATCGAAATTTTGCCGAATTTTGCCTGGACTCTGATATCCGGTGCGAATACGTCGTACGCGGCCACTGTCATCGAGAAACAGCAGTACAGGTTCCGCTGCGAGCCGGTGTCCGCATAATGAAAACTCTTCCACTCTGTGCATCCTGAAAACCGGATACATGGATGTCAGCCACGCAATGTACAGCCTTTCGCTCTTTTCAAGAACCAGTCCCAGCACCTTCAGGTGTCTGTCAGAAGCGGCTATGGCCTTCTCCAGAGCCTGGACCTGCATCATGGAAACGTCTGACCCGGCCGAAAGAAGTGCCACTATGTGATACCCTCTGTAAGGAGTCTGACAAGATGAGAGTGGACGGGGACCACTGGTACGGCATCCGGTCCACGTTACGGCGGAAGCTGGCATCAGCATGAGCACTGACAGGACGAAAACCACCGAACGGACGTCATATCGTGAGAAACTCGGAATCATCTTCATCCTCGGGGATCATTTTATGCATCTCCTCCCAGTGATGGACAAAATGCGCAGCATTTGCGCTCCCGTCATCGTGCAGCATTTATAATATGATGGTGTGTTCAGTCGGATAGTGTATTGCCCCGAGCTAGCATCCAGGGGAGACTTCATGCGTGTAAGGCAGAAATTCAGGGAGAAATACTCTGATAGAGGTGTCGAACGCAGAAACGGCAGACAAGCGTTCCGTTCCGCTCCTTGCAATCACTCACCGCCCTTGACATTCACAGGCCCCGTGCCCAAAGGTTTGTGGCACAACCACCAGTCGAGGCACTTTATCTTGCCTTCCTTCTCGGCCTGACGGCGCTGTTTTATCTGGTCCACGGAACCGGCTGGAGGAATGATGGCGTCGGATCCGAAAAGCTCGTTATTGGGCCAGCCAGCCGGAATGGCTACTTTCTCTTTGTCAGAGGCCTGGAATCCGTCGATCATTCGGATGAACTCGTCGATATTGCGTCCCAGTTCCTGTGGATAGTAAAGGATGGCTCTGATGATGCCCTTGGGATCCACGATGAATACGGCGCGTACAGTGGTGGAACCCTTGGCAGGATGAATGAGTCCCAGACGTCTGGCTACCTTTCCGGTATCATCGCCGATGATCGGGAACTGAATCTCCACCGGTTTGCCGGTCTTGGGATTCTTTATGTTGCTGCGTATCCACTCAATCCATTTCAGGTGAGAGAAGACCTGATCGATGGACAGGCCAATGAGCTCGACGTTACGCTTGCGAAATTCAGGATAGCGCATCTGGAAGGCTACGAATTCCGTAGTGCATACAGGAGTGAAATCTGCCGGATGACTGAAGAGGATGAACCATTTGCCGGCGTAGGCATCAGGAAGAGTCATCTGGCCATGTGTGGTGTTGACCTTGAGTGTGGGAAGCTTCTCGCCGATCAGCGGCATCCGCTGAACGTTCTTCGTTCCGTTATCCGACTTGTCCACCACTATGGTACGCTCCATGTTCACATTTGGTGAGAAGTTGAGTTTATCGGGAACGCTGGGGCCGCAAGCTGTGAAGAACACTGCTGCTGTCATGACGGACACTGTTAGTTTTTTCATTTCTGTCCTCCTTTGACACATATATATAGTGATTAAATAAATGCAATTTATTTGCATTTTTTATTAACTTCTTCTGAATCTCATGTCAACCCCCTACAGACACAATACCTTCCTCTTTCTCTAGTTGGCATGAGAAGTATACGTAACCATTTGTAATAATTGATATATTTCATAACAATATTTTTTTGAGCCATTCTTTTTGATACTCATTGTTAGAGTTGTCAAAACCATTCAGTAGGAGTATAGAGGCCCCACATGGAGGTAGCAAATGTCCAAACATTCCAAAGGTATGAAACTCGGAACCATCGCAATACACGGCGGGCCGCAGCCTGATCCCAGGTTCGGAGCCGTGAACGTACCCATCTACCAGAGCTCCACCTTCGCCTTTGAAAATGCGGAGGACGGTGCCGCGAAATTCAAGGGTGAACGCAGCGGTTACATATATACACGCATAGGCAACCCCACGATAAACGCCCTGGAGGAAGTAGCTGCAGAACTCGAAGGCGGATGCTGCTCTGTGGCACTCTCAAGTGGCATGGGCGCCATGAGCACCCTGTGCTTTGCCGTGCTCAAACAGGGCGATCACGTCGTCGCCACCCACTCCCTTTACGGTCCTTCCCGCCTGTTCATCGAAAAGCACATGTCGCGTTACGGCGTGACCTCCACATTCCTGGACACCTCCGACGTCCAGGCAGTCAAAGACGCTATAAGACCTGAAACCAAAATGATTTACATCGAGACACCGGCCAATCCCACGATGCTGGTATCCGACATTCAGGCACTGGCCCAGGTGGCCCACGAGGCAGGAGCCATCTTGGTGGTGGACAACACCTTCGCGTCGCCCATACTTCAAAGGCCACTGTCCCTTGGGGCTGACATCGTGCTGCACTCCGTTACCAAGTTCATCAACGGACACTCCGACGTGGTGGGTGGTCTGCTCATCGCAAAGGACAAGGAATGGGGCAAGAAACTCCGCATGGCAATGAAAGCCGTGGGAACCAACATGGATCCACATCAGGCCTATCTCGTAGTGCGCGGAATCAAGACCCTCAAAATCCGTGTACTGGCTGCCCAGGAAAACGCCAAACGCATGGCCCGGCTACTCGACGAGCATCCGGCTGTGGAGTGGGTCAAGTATCCTGGCCTGGACTCCCATCCACAGAAAGATTTGGTTGATAAACAAATGGACGGTCCCGGCTCTCTGATAGCCTTCGAACTGAAGGGTGGCTACGAGGCTGGCAAGAAACTGCTGGACAACATTCAGATCCCGGTGCTGGCAGTGTCCCTGGGCGGTGTGGAATCTCTGATTCAGCATCCTGCCTCCATGACCCATGCAAGCATGAACCACGAGGAGCGTCTCTCCGCGGGTATCACTGACGGACTCATCCGATTCTCAGTAGGTATCGAAGACGGAGATGATCTCATAGAGGATATGAGACGCGTCCTGGATATGCTCGTATAAGCTCGGCTTCGTCCTGATCCACCTGCTAGATTTCAAAAACCTTTTTAGATCAATTGGTTATATGTAAAGCACCGTCAGGGGACGAGACGCATTTTTTTTGAAAATTTCCCTTGACGGCGAACCTCTATATGATTATACAGTCATTTGCCTGCCGCGGCAGGTGGGCGGGAATAACTCAGTGGTAGAGTGCCACCTTGCCAAGGTGGACGTCGCGGGTTCGAATCCCGTTTCCCGCTCAATCTTTCAAACAGGCGCGGTAAGGTTGGGGCAATCAGGGAAGACACCCTTTCCCATGGCTTGTTATCGTTCCCTCCGTGAGCTTGTGGGTCCCTCCGATGTATAATCTCTTCCCAATTAAAAATGCCCTGCCTTGCTGCGCTGTGTTTTTTTCCGCACCTTTCACTGTATTTCCCGTTTTTTCAATTGAACCGACATCCCGAGCTCAGATGCTTAGATGTGGACCAGGGCCGTCGGGCGTCCTGCACGGCTCCGTGGTTAGCCTTCCTGGCTGGACATGCTTTTGCTTCAAGAACGGGTGCAGGCACTCGTGGGGCCGTCGGGCTGCCCTACAAGGATACGTGATATGTCTTCCTGCCCAGATATACCTCCGACCGTGCCGGTGACACTGATTCATTGCTTTAAGAAGGCTCTCCCACGGGGCTGCGGCCTTTGCGGCACGGTCCACACACCCCGCCACAGCGTTTGGAGTTACGCGGCAACCCCTTGATATTACGGCACTTTACCGCAAGACCTGAAACCGTCCTATTCAAAGAAGGGCCCACCCCCGCCGTCACACCGGCCGAAAATCCAAACCGCTGGATAAGCCCCTGCCTGTCCCGCCGCTATTACGGTGGGATTTTCGGGGCAAGGTTCCTCCACCACCTGCCCGGCACGGTGCGAGCGCTCGGCACCCAGCCGGGGGATCCTCGTGTCTCCTAGGGTTCAGTCATGGGAGGGGTTATGCAATATGCGTGCCAGGGACAGTGGTCGGAATTTTGAGTCTGTAATATGCTAAAATTAAAAGACTTTTGAGCACTAAGCCACAGTCGGTCTGTCCGAACACCAGCGCATCTCGGCCAAGTTGGACACTTTTTGGACAGGGTTGGACGCCTTAGGCATACGGGCGTGGGGTTCTGGCAAACCTGGATGGCCCGTAATCCCAAAACTCGACTGCCCTGCGGGTGTGGGCAGACGAACGCCCATAGTCTGACTTTTTTGGCTAAAAGTTCAATTACTTCAGCAAGTTATGCCACAAACCCGAAAACGACAGCCTTCTTCAAAACATTCCCTTCAGGTGGATCATGATTTGAGCTACCAGCACGGGCCCCATGAGCCCCATGGGATAGATAGCCGCATACGTGGAATATGCGTCCTGTGCGTTGATGTTGGCGACCACTGTCTCCAGCGCAGGAGTGGAGGCAATGGAGCCGGACATGATGGCCAGAGTGTCGACGATGTCCCTGCCCAGCACGAAACGGGCGAAAATCATGGCCGTGATCAAAGCCCCCAAAAGTGTGGCCACCGATACCAGCACCGTGGGTATACCCACCTGAAGCAGATTCGCCCACAGATCAGAACCAGCCGTGGTTCCCAGGGCAGCCATGAACAGCATTATAGCCAGCCTTTTCAGCACGTGGTTCGCCTGTGCGGTAATGGTGAACACAACGGGTCCCACCTTACCCAGCCGTCCAAAGGTTATGCCAACGATGAGCACTCCTCCCACCAGCCCCAGTCTGAACTGTCCGAGTCCAGGAATGGGCCAGGGAATGAGCCCCACCAGAGCGCCAAGTGCCATTCCTATGAATACAGGCATCAGGTCCTGGCGTCCGAAGGCGTGCAGATCGTCGCCAAGGATGGACGTCACTATGGGGATCTTGTCCTCGCGCACCACGACGGTGACCCGGTCGCCATAAGCGAGTTGAGTCCTGGATGTCACTGGAATATCCACGCCGCCACGCCTTATCCGTGTGACCGTAGCCTCACATTTCTCACGGAGTTTGAGCTCTGCCAGGGTCTTGCCCACTACTTCCTTATTCGTGACGAGGAAGCGGCGGTCTACGAGGCGGGAATGGCCTTCCTCCACCGGGAAAGGCTCCTGGGTGACCTCCCCCAACACAAGAGCCAGCCTTTCGAGATCTTCCCTGGTGCCAACGGCTTCCACCAGATCATCGAGGTGAAACACGAGATCCGGCCGTGGTGCAACCACCTGTTCGCCCTTTGCCACACGCGTTATGGAAGCACCTGCGAGAGCCGGAAGATCGAGTTGATCGAGGGTCTTCCCATCACATCCGGGATTCGTGACCCTGAAGTGGCGCTTGAGTGGAGGAGGGTGCCTGCGTTTGAATTCCTCACGGTGTTCGCGGATTTCCCGCTTTACGTCGGCACGCAGAAACAGGGGCGTGTAATTGATGAAGAGAATGGCCAGACCGAAGGTGATGGGATACACGGTACCGAAGGCCTGGGTGAAAACGTGCGCGTCCATCTGACCCAGCAGGGCTGCAAAGGAAATGGCTGAATTGAAGGCTCCGGTGTAGGCGCCCATGACCGAATCCAGCCCGAGACCCAGCGCATAACCCGAAATCAGACTAACCACTACAGCCACCACAGAGGGCAGCAGTGCTGCTGCCATGTATTTGAGGCCGTCACTGCGGAAGGACTCGACGAAACCGGGACCAATCTGAAGCGCGATGGCGTACACCAGGAGGGACACACCGAAGTTCATGAGCACAGGCGAAACAGAGGCACCAAAATGGCCAAACAGCATGCCCACTATCAGGATTCCCAGTGTATCCAGGGAAAAATTCCTGATTCTCACGGTTCCCAGTGCTGATCCCAGTGCCAGGATGAGCAGCAGCGTCAGTATCTCACTCATGCACATGCCTTTTTGCACCAAATGAACTATTGTCAAGAGGCCGAAGGTCATAAAAACTGGCCAATACTGAAATCAGGGACGCTTTCCTTGTACAGGGCTACCGAACGGAAGCGCCCTCTCATGAACCAACCTGAATCCGGGTAAAATTGGGAACCGGCCGAACCAGCGGGACGGACTGCAGGCGGTCTGATCCCAAGGCAGGATCGGCCCGCATTTTTCCTTTCATCCTGAACACGCCCGCCTGACACTCCATGAAACGAATACAGGAATCCCCGAAACCATAGCACGAGACACATAGAAGGCTCGGCCTATCATCGGAAGCCGCCCCGCTGTATCACTTTTGAGCATGGTTAGTCAGAACAGGGACGAATGATGGACAGGATAGCACGTGACAGTAGCCTGTCGGGAACTCATGTTTTTGCGGTATGGCAGGACCTAGGCCTTCGTGAAGACCAGGCCACTGCCGTCGCCGCGCTCCACACGTACGGTATCGCCGGGAGCGAACTCGCCGCGGATGATATGAAGAGCCAGGGCATCTACAAGGTGCTGCTGAATGGCACGCTTGACCGGACGCGCCCCATAGACCGGATCCCAGCCAACCTCGGCCAGGTAGTCTATTGCGCCATCCGTGACATCCAGCGTAATCTTCTGGTCCTTCAGGCGGCCAAGCACACGCTCCACCTGTATCCGGACGATGTCGTGGATGTGCTCCTTCTCGAGTTTGTGGAACACGATAATCTCGTCCAGTCTGTTGAGGAACTCGGGCCTGAAGTGTCCCCGGATGGTGCTGAGCACGCGTTCTCTTGCCTGGTCATAGGGCAGATCCATGGCATACTCGCTGCCCAGGTTGGTGGTCATGATGATGACCGTGTTCCTGAAGTCCACCACGCGGCCATGACCGTCAGTGAGGCGTCCATCATCGAGCACCTGGAGCAGTACGTTGAACACCTCGGGATGAGCCTTCTCCACCTCATCGAACAGCACCACGGAATATGGCCGGCGGCGTACAGCCTCGGTGAGCTGTCCACCCTCGTCGTAACCCACATATCCAGGAGGCGCTCCGATGAGACGGGACACGGAATGTTTTTCCATGTACTCGCTCATATCGATGCGCACCATGTGCCTCTCGTCGTCGAAGAGTACCTCTGCCAGGGTGCGGGCCACCTCCGTCTTACCAACACCAGTGGGTCCGGCGAACAGGAACGAGCCCAGCGGTCTATCAGGATCCTGAAGCCCTGCCCGCGAACGCCGTATGGCTGCTGCAATGGCCTTTATGGCATCATCCTGACCCACTACGCGTTGATGCATACGTTCCTCTAGCCTGAGCAGTTTGTCTGTCTCGCTCTCCAGCATGCGAGACACCGGAATACCCGTCCACTGGCCTACGATGCGGGCGATGTCCTCCTCTGTGACCTCCTCGCGCAGGAAGGATCCCTCACTGGTTACCTGACGCAGGCGGTCGTTGAGTTCTTCTTCCCTGCGTTCCAGCTCGGGAATGGCGCTGTATATGAGCTCCGAAGCACGCTGCAGATCGCCCCTGCGCTGGGCCAGCTGGGCCTCGGTCTGAAGCTCATCCTTCTGCTTCTTGAGCTCTTTGAGCTGCTCGATGATCTCCTTTTCAGACTTCCACTTAGCCAGTTTGGCGTCGATTTCCTCCTTCAGGTTAGCCACTTGGGCTTCCATGGCCTCGCGCCGCTGCCTGGCCTCGTCGCTCTTCTCACCAGCCAGGGCCTGAAGCTCCATTTCCATGCGCATCAACTTGCGCTGAAGCTGATCGATCTCCTCGGGCACTGACTCGATTTCCATCTTGAGTTGGCTGGCTGCCTCATCGATGAGGTCGATGGCCTTGTCCGGAAGCCGCCGATCCGTGATGTAGCGGGTGCTCAGCCGCACTGCCGCCAGAATGGCCGAGTCGGAAATCCGGATGCCGTGATGGGCCTCGTATTTCTCCTTGATCCCGCGCAAAATGGCTATGGCGTCCTCTACATCCGGTTCAGGCACGTAAACCGGCTGGAAACGCCGTTCCAGAGCCTTGTCCTTCTCGATGTACTTACGGTACTCGTCTACGGTGGTAGCGCCGATACAGTGCAGTTCACCGCGGGCCAGGGCCGGTTTGAGCATGTTACCGGCGTCCATGGCTCCCTCGGCTTTGCCTGCCCCGACCAGGGTATGGATCTCGTCTATGAACAGGATAATGGACCCCTGGGACGCTTCTATCTCCTGGAGTACGGCTTTGAGACGTTCCTCGAACTCACCGCGATACTTGGCACCGGCTATGAGTGCACCCAGATCCAACGCAAGGATGCGTTTGTCACGCAGGGACTCGGGTACGTCGCCAGATGCGATACGCTGGGCGATACCCTCAACGATGGCGGTCTTACCCACACCAGCGTCACCAATGAGTACCGGATTGTTCTTGGTGCGGCGGGAAAGTACCTGCAGTGTACGCCGGATCTCCTCATCTCGACCGATGACCGGATCCAGTTTACCGCGCCGGGCCAGATCAGTGAGATCGCGCGTGTATTTCTTTAGCGCTGCAAAGCGATCCTCGGGGTTTTCATCCGTGACACGCTGAGTTCCGCGGAGCTCCTGAAGTGCGGCAAGGATGTTCTCGCGTGTGATACCCGCACGCCTCAGAATCTCCGACACAGAACCGAAGTTGCCGGACAAAAACGCCAGAAGCAGATGTTCCACGGATATATACTCGTCACCCATGGTGGTCATCTCCTCGTACGCTTTGTCGAGGAGACCTCCCACTTCCTGAGAGTAATAAGACTCCACACCCGAACCGCTCACCTTGGGCATGAGGCTGACGTTTTTGAGTACCTCATTCTCTAGCAGTTTGGGATCAACGCCTATCTTTTTTATTATTGGAACGAGGATACTGTTCTCTCCCTGCTTCAAGAGCGCCAGGAACACATGCTCGGGCGAGACGGCCTGATGCCCGAACTGGGCCGCTATTCCTTTGGCATCGAGGAGAGCCTCCCTCGTTTTTACCGTCAGTTTATCTGTTCTCATTTTTTCACCTCCAAATAACCCTTTAATTTCAATAGGTTATCTGCCACAACCTTTCGTGGGACGTCCATCCGGGCGTCAGACACCGTATATAGCAGACAACCGTTCACGCGCTGTACTCCCACTCCTGAGCCATCTCCATGAGTCGCCCGATGCGCGCCTCGAGCGGGGGATGGGTGGAGAAAAGTTCCGCAAAAGTCTGCGCCGAGAGAGGCGAGACGATGTACATATGAGCCAGCTCCGGCCTGGCCTCGGTAATCACCTGGCTGTGAAAGGTTCCCAGTTTTTTCAGCGCCCGTGCCAAAGGCAGAGGCGAGCCCACGATCTCGGCTCCCACCCGGTCGGCTTCATACTCGCGGGAGCGAGACACCGCCATCTGAATGAGAGCGGCGGCAATGGGAGCCAGTATCATCAGGAGAAGAGCAGCCAGGGGATTGGGGCCATCGTCATCGCCGCCGAAGCCAAACATGAGGATCCATCCCATTATGTTGGCAATACCGGAAATGGCGCCAGCTATGGTCGCTGCTATGGTGCCTATGAGAATATCCCGGTTACGCACATGGGCCAGCTCATGACCAAGTACACCTGCCACTTCTTCGGGTGTCATGAGATCCAAAAGCCCCTGCGTCACGGCAACGGCTGCGTGATCCGGATCCCTGCCAGTAGCAAAGGCATTGGGAGAAGGATCCGGTACCAGATAAAGCCGGGGCATTGGAAGGCCGGCACGTTCCGACAGGCGCTCCACTGTATCCCACAGCCACGGAATGTCGTGGGGACCCAGTTCACGGGCTCCCTGAGACGCCAGCACGATGGCATCGGAATACCAGTAGGCAAAGAAGTTCATGATGCCGGCGAAAAACAGCATGGTTATGGCGGCTCCGACTCCGCCCATGGCATACCCCATGAACACTAGCAGCCCGGTAAGAGCTGCCAGAAATACGAATGTTCTGAGGGTATTGGTTATGGCATACGCCTCCCTCGTCATTTTTAATGTACCTCCACGTCCAATTCCTAACTGACAAAATGTGCACTATTTAATCTGTGTCAACCCCTCAACTGTGTTTGCCGTGAAAATCTAGGGCAGTAATCGAGCGTTAAATCAAAAAAACTGCAGGACATCAGATCATCTGATAGGGAGAGAGGGCTGGGCATAGGGATGAGGATCGTAATCTTTCCAGCCAAGCGCCATGATGGGCACCGTGTTCGCTCCCCAACACCATAGAAAATCCTCCCCTCGCCGGGCAGCGCATGTGGTGTAGTACATTATTCTTACGTCCACCACATCATCCAACTCGGCATGGAACTGATCGGATTTCTTCACTGGTACGGCGTTCTCTGGATCCACTACGGCTGTGGCATCCAATGTCCCTTCACCCAAAAAGCCGTATATATACGGTCTTCCCCAGCATTTGACATGTGCTGAGGTGTCAACCACGCAGTAATGTAAGTAACCATAGGCAACCCGGACCACATCATCCATTATATTACGTGCGTAGTAGCCGTTAGATTCGTCTCCCCAGCACCACAGTGTGTTATCGCCCTTTACCGCGCAATAGCCGTCTATCTGCACGGCATTGGTCAGCGGCGTCGAGTTGCTTTCCATCACAGGAACAGCAAACCATCTGGATGTCGTGTCTCCAGTACCAAGCTGGCCATGGTTATTGTACCCCCATGACCACACATGCCCCTGGGCATCCAATGCATAGGAAGTGAGATCATCTAGGTCGATGTCAATAATGCCATTAAGTGGACTATGGTTTTGTTTGACGACCTGTACAGGATGCGGCACCGATATCGGACTGGCATCACCAATCCCCAACGCTCCCTCGTTATTCTCTCCCCAGCACCATACCGTGGTGTCGTCCTTCAAGACACACGCTCTGTCTATGCCGCAGGCCACCTTGACTGCTCCGGTAAAAGGCGTTCCGCTGCCATCGGCCGTTACCTGAACCGCCACTTTAGAGTAGGTGGCATCCACGGTGGAACCTAGTACGTTCCAGTAGTTGTGGCCCCAGCACCATACCGTACCATCGTGCTTCACAGCACATGAATGATGGCCTCCCATGCACGTATCGACCACGTCCTCTAAGATATTACCAGACCCGTCTATCACAGGGACGGGTGTGGCCTCCAGCAGGGAATCCCCTTGCTCGCCGTTACCGATTTGCCCGGCAAGGTTCTTGCCCCAGCATAACACATTCCCCTGTGGATTGACTGCACAAGCATGGAATACCCACCTGCTGTCAGTTCCTATGTCCACGTAATCGCACGGAACCCCAAGACCGTCATGATCTCCATCTTCCTGGGAGGGATTACGGATGTCCGGGCAGTTGTCGCACACATCGCCCACTCCGTCACTGTCGCTGTCGACCTAATCGGGGTTGGAAACATCAGGACAGTTGTCGCATACATCGCCCACTCCGTCACCGTCGCTGTCAGCCTGAGCAGTATTCGTCACATCAGAACAGTTGTCGCACACATCGCCCACTCCGTCACCGTCGCTGTCGGCCTGATCGGGGTTGGAAACATCAGGACAGTTGTCCTCAGAGGCTGACAGGCCGTCCTCATCAGGATCCGGATCGCATACGCCATTGACACACAGCCCTCTGACTCCCTCCCGAGTGACACAGGATCCTTCGTTTTTCTGCGTCCAGTCGAGCTTGTTAGAGGTGGCGTCGCATATGCGGCACGAACCGTCGGGAGCCTGCTCTCCGTCGCTGTAACAGCCCCCTTCTATGAGACACCAGCCGTCCAGAAGAGTGGGGTTCTCACATACACGCTCCTGCGTCATGGTTCCAGCCGTGCACTCGAGTCCGTCGTGGTCATCACATAGTTCCCCACATTGTACGGTATTGTATCTGCAAGTCTCCAGGCAGCTCAGTTTACCACTGTGGATGTATCCCAACTCAAGGCAGTACGTGGCCTCGCCCAGATCCGTGCCGTCACACTCTTCCCCGCTATCAACCTTGCCATTGCCGCACAGTATGGGAACACAATCGGAGAAATCCAGTACGCACGATTCTGAACATTTGATCTTACCGCTCTTATAGCCGGAAAATTCTGTACAGTCTTGAGACGTAAAGTTTTCGAAATCGCATTCCTCCCCTGTCTCCAGGATACCGTTACCGCATATGAAAGACTCTGTCTGGACCTCGCTATCGTCACATCCCCAAAATGGCAGGATTCCCATCATCAATGTTGCCAAAACGAAAACCCTGCCATGCTGATACAGCCCTGCCAACTTCGTCATCATAGACCTCCGTGACTGAAATACTCCACTGCAACCGTTCTACAGCTCTGACGCATATCTACGATATGTTCCCTGTATAGGTGTATCCTTCCATATAAATGTCTTCAACCCAATGCAGGAAGGATAAGTGTAGTTTCTGGAATTTGCAAGCACTTGATCTGGTTATGCTTTTGAGGAATGTGCACGTAGTGTCGTTCCTGGACATCCGCTGCTTGGCGTCCAATCTAGGGCAGCGTTTTAATCAGTCCGTATAGGTTCGGCCTACCCGAAGTATCTGACTTGACCAAATAAATAAAAGGATATCCGCTGTCCGGCCCACCCGTATATGTCCTACGAAGTCACCTGAACTCTACTAGTATCTAGGGGTTGCATGCTCAAGACAGAAGTATGTCCATTTAGATATACCGGATATTCCGAAATCGAAACCAGAGGATTTTCGGTGTCCAAATCATCCCATGCTTCGAAACAGGACATCATACGGTGGGAGATTGCCTGACTTGATGCTATACTCCTGCACCTGATATAACGGAGACGACCATGAAGAAGCTGCTCCTCTCATACCTGATAGTGCTGACTGCCTTTTTCGCCATTTCATGCGACGGAGACGGCAACAGTGTTTCAAACGTGGACTCTCCCATAGTGACTTCGCAGGTGTCCTTTACTGGTGAAGGCCGTATTCATTACACTGTGACAGGTCCCACCTGGGACGATCCCAACATCGATGTCGGGGACGTGATTTTCCGGGATGCTCATGACGTGGACGACTCCGGTTATCTGATATCCAGCTACGACTATCCCGCAGCATATGTGTCTGGGGCGACACCAGTGATTGAGATCACTCCGGAATGGCAGGGCGAAGATCCGCCTCCCTCCGATATCCAGTACGAGATCTCGGCTGTCCTTTACTGGCATGGAGATCCTGTCATGGAACTTGGCGAAGTATCCGGAACCCTGGATGCCTCTGGCAGCGGTTTCGAACCGATCACCATTAACGGCTCCACGGCTCTGCCCGTTCTCACGGCCAGGGAGTATGAAGCCGAAATTTCATACAAGTACACTGTCCACGGCACGACCTACTCATTCCGTACGCGTCACATCCTACTCACCACCTGGAAGGCACCGGTGGAGGGAACACCACTGTATGGCAAGATTCTGAAGTGGGGAGCCGAATGGCTGGACAATCACTTCCCTGACACAGGTCCAGGAATGGAGAATCAGATTGCCGAACGACTTCTGACGGGCATGGCTTCCCTGGCCGACCTCGGCTACAGGTACGGAGCCTTCCCCAGACCATCCTGGGAAGAAATAAAGGACCGGGCAGAGGTCTTTCTGGACTTCAAACAGTCGGCCTGTGGAGAGTTCAGGGGCTTCTTCATGGCGTTGGTAGAGTCCCAGGGCATCGATGCCAACTGGCTGTGGTTCTGGTTCAACAAACCGTCCTCCACAGCGTACTCGATGTACGAAACCATCTATATAGCGGCGCTGGGCACCGAACCACAGGTATGGCGGTATCAGGATCATATCGTGGTGGAGGTCAATGGCGTGGTCTATGATCCCACTTACCTCGTCATCTCACCGGATGCCGATACCTACGAGGACTTCATGTTTGCCCGCTTCTGTTATGGAGAAGACAGACCCTGTCAGACAGCAAGTGACTGGTGCACCCTTCCCGGAGGACCGCAGGGAATATGCACGGACAACCCGCCAGGTTACGTGGAAGGGGTTAGCCCCCATAGGTTCAGAGGCGACGATTACAAATGAGCCAGCCGGATAAGGGACATGGCCGACTGAACCGCCTGTTCCGAGTAGTATCGTTAAACAGCGATATTCCAACGAGATGCCTTCAACTGCGCTCCAGTGTCACTGAAGGAAGAGACAGCGTCATGTCTAACGGCAGGATGCGTACGCCACTACGGTGATAAACTGTAATTTGTTTTTCCTGCAGATGGTGATTAACAATGATCGGTCAGGAGGTGCTTCATGAAGGTTGCTGTCCTCATGGGAGGCCCATCCCATGAAAGAGAAATATCCATGAAATCAGGGACTCAGGTATCCGAGGCCCTACAGGCTGCGGGTCATGAAGTGACAGAAGTCGTGATCGCCCGTGATGGCGCCTGGCATATGGGAGATGACATCCTTTCACCTGAACAGGCGGCAGCAATCATGAAGTCCCGCGGTATGGACGTGATATTTCCGGCACTGCACGGCCCATACGGTGAGGACGGCCGCATACAGGGATTTCTGGATATAGTAGGCCTGCCATATGTTGGATCCAGTCTTTTGGGGGCAGCGATATCCATGGACAAAGAAATAACCAAGGCCCTGTATGCTGCTCACGGCATACCAGTTGCCAAACACACTCTCATAACTGACGCAGCGGATCTGGAAATAGATGACTTCCCACCAAAAGCGGTCATAAAAGCCGTGGCCCAGGGCTCTAGTTTTGGTCTTGAAATAGTCAATAATATCAACGAGTTAAAGACTAAAACAATAGAGTTCCTAAGGGAATTCGGCCCACCTGTCATCGTGGAGGAATTCATAAAGGGCCGTGAGATCACATGCGGTGTCCTTTGGGACCCTGACGAAGGTAGACTCATTGCACTGCCTCTCACTGAAATAATTCCGCGTGTAGCCGATTATTTCGATTTTCGCGCAAAGTACGAGCCTGGTGGAAGCGAAGAGATTACTCCGGCTCCCATATCTCCTGACACGACAGCACTCATACAAAACCTCGCGCTCAGGGCACACAGGGCTCTCAGACTTGGCAGCATGTCTAGAACCGATTTCATTCTTGGACCGGATGGCCCTGTGGCTCTGGAGACGAATTCTATTCCCGGATTCACCCGGGCTTCCTTGCTGCCACAGGAAGCAGCGGCTCAGGGAATCGGATTTCCTGCCTTGGTGGACAAGCTGGTGCGGGCTGCGGTGCTCAGTGATCTGCGGTAAGGATATCACGTTCTCAACCGTCATCTCTCAGCAGAGGCAACTGGGGCATATCATACGGGGCTCCAGACCACTCATGCCTCCCGAATGGCGTGACGCTTACAGTGAAAAATGGGTGTATCCTACTGATATTGCTCAAAAATTTCAAATCGATATCATGCCGCGTTCAGGTGTGATAACGTTCTCCACTTCTTCAGATGGAGGTAACGGTGAAGTTACTGGCACTCCTAGGCATCATTCATATATTCTTTTTTCTCACAAGAAGGGCCCTTGAAGAAGGGCTGTTCCTTATCTCTCCAGGAGAGATGCCCTACACGGCGATTCTCATGACAGGCGCAGGCCTGTGCGGATACAGCATAACCCAGTCGACTCCCGAGCATTCACTCATGGCCTGGGTGGGTATCGGCATCTATGTGTTTGCTCTGGTGATTCCGGCTCTGCTAGTGAGCTGGTCCACTAGGGTCGCCCGGCGTCATACCGCTTTGTGGCTGGCACGCATTGCGTCCTGGCTTGCCCCAACACACTACCACAGAGCCCTGGTCAGGGTGTATGAAGCCCCTTTCATGCGAAATGACGATGACGAGACCGACAGCGAAACCCTTGCCAGTATAGAGGAGTCCCTGCGGCAGGACCTGGAAGAAGCGCAAGATGAAGACGCCATGGTTGCCGCAGTACGCCTCGTGGAATTCCTCATGACCACGGGCAGAATAGAAGACGCCTTCAGGGAGCTGGATCGTCTAGGATCCGAGGACGAGCGTTTCCGCGATATCCACGTACTGGATCTGATGCACCCGGTCATGAAGGTACGCCTGATGGAAGGCGCCGTTCTGGCCGGACATGAGCACGCCTTTCAGCATATCTTCCTCGATCTCCTGGAAGACGTGACGCAGCAGCGGGAAGGTGCTGGTCGGGCATACCTGATGGCCTCAGTGGTAGTGCTGGCCCTGGGGGGACTCGAAAAGGAGGTGGAGGACCTCCTCAAGGGTCTGGAGAAACACTATCCCGAGGAATTCCCCGTCATCTGGAGAGCCGTGGCAAAAGCAAGAAAAACTGGCGAAATCCCGGAAGTACCTGACCGGCTCTTGCCAGCCGTAGAAAAGGCCGCTTCTTTCGGTGTCGACGAGGAATTCCTCACCGGAGCGCTCAAATATGTGCTCCAGAGCAATCCGGCAAGAGAGGCCGCAAGAGCGCTGCGTGAGAAAACTGCCCTGCCACTGGCAACAGTGCTAATGGTTGGCGCCATCATCGGTTTCTACGTGCTGGAAATGTTCAAAGGTGGCCCGGAATCTCCGGAGTCACTTTACCTACTTGGCGCCAACGTCCGTTATATCCCCCCGGAACCATGGAGGTTTTTCACGGCCTGGCTGCTTCATGGAGGCATTGCTCACCTGCTTTTGAACGGCTACGCTTTGTGGGTACTGGGCAAGATCATAGAGCGTCATTACGGATTTGCAGCCACCTGGGTCATAGCCATTGGGTCGGCAGTGGCCGGAAATGCGGCTTCATATGTTTATGGAGCTGGCAAGGGTTATTCGGTGGGAGCTTCCTCTGCGGTATTCGGACTGCTGGGGGCGGGCGTCGTCATGCTGCTGGTCGACCGGAGATACTTCCATCCCGAATGGAGGAAGCAGACTCTTACTACGCTCATGTTCTGGCTGGTGGTAAACGTGGTCTTCGGGATGAGCATGCCCGTCATAGACAATGCCGCTCACCTTGGAGGCCTTGCAGGAGGAGCTGTATTTGCTGTCCTGGGAGCCAGATCCCTGCTTGGAGAACGCCGGCGCATGCTCCTGATGGTTCCCCTTGCAATTACCGGAATCGTCGGTCAGGCATGGGGACTGCTTCATGTGGCGAGAAACATCATGATTCCACCATCGAGGAACGTCAAAATCTCGGGAATAGAGATGACCGTGCCCGCATACTGGATCAGTCGGCAGGACAGGACACGCGGGGAATATCTGTGGTCTCCCGACTGTTCCATGATTCCAACTGTCAAGGCCATTCCCATTCCAACCGGCGGGGGCGCGGGGGATCTCAACCTGGCAGGTCTGCTGGAGGAGCGCCTGGATCTCATGGTGTCACGCGGAGGTTACAGGATTAAAGAGCGGCACCGTTCGGATCACAAGCCGTGGTTTGGAATGAGAACATCCGGCAACCTGAATGGCATGACCATGATATATGACACATTCCTTCGGCGTTACGGTGAAAAAGCTCTGCTGTTCATAGAGTTCAGCGGTGAGGAGAAGTGTGCCGGAAAAATCCGCCGGCACGAGCAGGCCTTGCTGGATACGGTCAGATGGCCCGCCATGGAGAAACGGGTTCCAGGCGGCAGCGGAGGAGGAGGAACGAGACTCATCCGCCGGCACGACGCCCGGAGTGTAGTGCTCGGTCATCACTGAGATTCACGTAGTGTGATTTTTTCTTGACTATGGAATTTTAAATCGGCTAATTTTTACCCATGTAAAGGAGTTACTATGGCAAGTATTTATTTATTTCGTATAAAAGCAATCAAAGCTCCGCTATTTAATGCTAAAATGACGCCTGCTGGCTTGCTATCTGAAATAATTATAAACAAACCCTCCAGCGAATTGCGTCGAGGATATATTTGGCATATTGGGAATGTGAAACAAATTAACGACGAAGGATATATATTCGCAGCTGGAAGAACTACAAAAAAAGCAAGGCACTCTATGATGAAAAAGCAAGGGATTTTTTAGAAATAGATGATGAAGAGTCCCCGTTCACTCATGTATATTATGACAAGAAGTATAGCATATTGGGCATAGAACCCAAAAGCAAACTTTCTCCTACAGTAAAAGGAATAGCTCGCAGCATAGAAAAGTTATTCAACCAATATATTGCTAACGATGCTGTTGGCTATGGCTATGACAGAATCGAGATATCTGAAATTTGGGATCCTGAAAATTTTATAAACCAAATTAAGCAGTCATATATGGTTGTTGGCTTTACAGTTTATTTCAGTAGGCCAAATCCATTTGATGTGGAGGCTGACTTCCATCGTCCAATGGAAAGATATCTACAGGCTACCAACGGAGATAAGGGTAAGACTACCATCCAAGGTACAGATCTGGATAGAGATGAAATTGAAAATATAGCACGATCAGTGGCTTCTACTGGCAATGATGTATCTGCAAGAATTAGAGTTGATAAAGGCCAACGACTAGTAACCAAGCATCTTAAAGGTGATCCTGTAGAGGTTACAGTTGAGGAAGAAGAGAAAAAAGACTCAAGTAGTTTATTTGAAAAAATTAGAGAAGTTTATTCCCGTATTAGAAATGAGAAGGAAAAATGATATCTTTTTGGAAATGGTTTGTACGCGGGACAGGAAATGGCCCAGGAATAAAACGATTCTTTGATTCCTGGCTACTACTGGTTCACATGCCTGTTGCTATCGTACTATCCTGCTTGCTTCCTATTTCTTTACGAGAAGCAGCGACTTCATTATTGTTGCCAGTAGCTGGTGTATTGATTGGTTTGTCTTTTGCATGGGGAGGAAATGCTCAGGCATTATTGCAAACCGAAGAAGTAGAAGATGTTGCAGCATTTAAGGATGGAGGTTTTGGGGATTATGTGTATACATTTCAGGCTGCTATTCTAGTGATCTTAATAACTTTATCTTTGTGGGCTATTGCTGGTCTCGGTTTCTTTGACCTTGTTTGGCCAACAAGTCATCAAAAAGTGTTATACAATATTATTGCATTTTTTCTTTTTATGTTATCTAGCATAACACTAAGAGAATGTTGGCATGTTGTCCTTGGAGCACAAAGTCTTATGTTAGTAAGATTTCAAGTGAGAAAGCAGAAAAAGAATCGTTAACAAAAATACAGTCGTAGCCGTTTTCGAAGAATTCTTTAGCCTTTATTTAGCGATGGATAAACAATTAGAAGATGGTGGAGGCGGGGGGAGTCGAACCCCCGTCCGGAACCGTTCCACCGTGACCTCTACGTCGTAGTCCGTGCTTTGAGTCTCGCCATGGCAGTGCCCACGGACAGGCCCTTACCATGACCAGCCGGATGGGGATCTCGTTTCAGGTTTATCCGGCATCGCCTGAAACCAGCCCGGAAGGTCGACGCCCTGGTCCGGAAGTCCGGGCGACTTTCCGGCAGGACGCTCACCATTAAGCTACAGCGGTGAGAAGCATATCGTTGTCGTTCGCACTTATTTGTGCTTCCCGTTTGGCGGGCGGGAACCCGGACGCAGCCACGGCTTCATCGGCCCCGTCGAAACCGGATCGCCCCCAGAAGGGGACACGGTCCGGGACTATCGTTCAGTTCCCGGGGCTAAAGCCACAAGCGTCATTAAAATATGATGTATCAGACGAAAAGCAAGACCTGTCGGCATTTTTCCCAGGGCAGCCGAGTTTTGGAATTACAGGCCATCTAGGTTTGCCAAGGCCCCCCACCCGTATGCCTAAGGCGGCCAACCCTGTCCAAAAAGTGTCCAACTTAGCCTAGATGGGCTGGTGTTCAGACAGACCGACTGTGATGCACTGCTAAAAGTCCTTTCATTTCAGTATGTTATATGCGCCAAATTCCGACCACTCCCTCTGGCACGTATATTGCATAACCCCTCCCATGACTGAACCCTAGGAGACACGAGGATCCCCCGGCTGGGTGCCGAGCGCTAGCACCGTGCCGGGCAGGTGGTGGAGGAACCTTGCCCCCAAAAATCCCACCGGAATAGCGGCGGGACAGGCAGGGGCTTATCCAGCGGTTTGGATTTTCGGCCGGTGTGACGGCGGGGGTGGGCCCTTCTTTGAATAGGACGGATTCGGGTTTTACGGTAAAGTGCTGTAATATCAAAGTGTTGCCGCGTAATTCCAAGCCTTGTGACGAGGCGTGTGGACCGTGCCGCAAAGGCCGTGAACCCGTGTGAGAGC
>JALWFW010000275.1 GCA_027013865.1 Polyangiaceae bacterium
ACCCCCAAGATGTGCAAGTAAGAGAAGATGCAGGAGGAGACGCAGATGCCATAGGCGTCGTGTGCGTTCGATGGCTCCGGCTCCGATGCCCAAGGATCTTGGAGTGGTTCAGGAACTGCCACGCTGGTCCTTTGGTGCGGGAATCATATCCACTTCTTATGAAGACGGCGGTATGATGGGTTCTGGTCTCTTCCTCCGGTATGCCCTGTCTGATCGCATGGAGGTGGAGGGATTCATGGGTACCATGACATCGTGTACTGCCTGCTACCAGAATGCCGAGCGCAAAGATGATGTTGCGGGTCTGAATCTCTACTACTATTACGGTGGACGGCAGATTACCGGTGTAGCTCCGTATCTGAAGGCCGGGCTCTATTCCCAGAGCTCATCCTTCGAATTCAAGGAATATCCCGGGGATCTCCAGCCGCTGCGTTCCAGTGACTCCGTATATGATCAGGTGGGCCTCCAGGTGGGCCTTGGATTCCAGTGGAAGCTGCTCGACTGGATAGGCCTGAATGTCGAGGGTACCCTTCAGACCCCATTTGCCGGAGATGATACCAAGTACGGCGAAACCGCATCCGGTGAGTCTGTCATGAACGATGAGTTGGCCAATGGCCTGCCTTCAGCCGAAGTCGGCAAGGTGGGATTTGGTTTCAACGTATCCGCCTCCATCCACTTCTGAGATACTGCATATCACACACATCGCATGATCAGCCGTATGTAGAGGGGTAATAATCTGACAGGACATAAAGTCAGTTGGGTTCAGACGGACCTCCGGTTTTTCACGGGCGTCCGGGGCATCCGTCAGGGAAGGGGCTGTATGACGAGGAGACGGGAACGTTCTTCCAGGTATTTAGTGCGGTCGATGGAGCCTATGGTATATACCCTGCGAAGCAGACGGCGTATCTTCGCCATCCACGAGTCTGGGACGATTCCACGTTTGAAATACTTGTAATAATAGGTGGGGGCCCTCGTTATCAGTGCAAGGTGACATGCCTCTATAGGGACCAGGCGAGAGGGAGTTTTCTTGAAGTACAAGAGGGCTCCTTCCTTTATGCCTCGATATCCCGGACCCATTTCGATGATGTTCAGGTACAGTTCCATGATTCTTCGTTTGGACAGGACGTGTTCCATGCGCCAGGTGAGAAGCGCTTCCCTGAGTTTACGTTCAAGGGTGCGCTGATTGCCTAAATACAGGTTTTTAACCACCTGATTGGTGATGGTGGAACCACCTTTCACTATTCGCCGTGCAGCCAGATCCCTGCCTAATGCCCGAACCATCATGGGCCAGTCGAATCCCGAATGCTCGAAGAAACGTCTGTCTTCTGCCGCCATAAATGCGCCTACCACATGTGGGGGCACTTTGGTGAGGGGATAGAACTGCGGTGAGCCAGGGGACAGATCTCTAACGGTCTTACGTCCTGCAGCATCCGTGAGATGGACCTTGATCGCCCCTTTGAGGGATGCCAGGTTAAAACCCGGAGCATCTGCAATGACCCGGCAGCCTTTGCCTATGGTCTGGATGGAGCCTCTGAGGGTGTTCCAGTCGGTAATCTTTCTCCAGAAGCTCATCTTCCAGCCAATGGTTCCCCGGACTTTCATCTTGGACAGGGGACCTAGAAGGGGGGACAGGGTTTCCAGGTACCCGGAGCACGGTGACGGTGGTACGGTCATGTCAACGGTATCCTCACCATTCGTACGGGTCCAGTGGGCGGAAAGTCTCACAGGAGAGTTCATCGAGACTGAAGCAGTATAGGTCTCCTGCCGGTATGTCATGCTGGCAGATCCACGGATGTTTCGGAAGGTAACAGGAGCTGGTGCCACCACAGGATGACTGATGGTGAGCTCATGCAGATCGAATGCCGAAGATGCACGCCATCCGTCCTCGTCCATGACCACCTGCGTCATGATGTGTCCCTGTCCAGAGAAAGTGCCTTCGAGCCACTTGGGCAGTGGAATTCCGAAACGTTCGAATTCACTTAGATGTCCTGAGTACTGCACTGAAACAAAACCTTTGGCCTTTGCAGTGGACACGAGTCCCTTTGCCTTCCATGTACCTCTGGTGGTGCTCATGGACAGATCGGCCTCCATTACAGGACCAGTGAAAGTCAAGGATAGATCCAAGGTAACTACTGGAGACCATGGAGCTTTTCCGGTTACACCGTCTACTTTTATGGTATGTACGGCCATGTTCCTGAGCTCCACCATGGGCCCGAGTCCAGACCATGAGCCCAGCTGGCCTTTGTAGGCGAATGTCTTACCCTCGAGCACCATGTCGTAAAGTCCGGATACACGCCCGGAGCAGCCTGCAACCAGCATATCATGCCGGTGGGTTTGTATTATAATGACACCGTCATGTATCATGACCACAGTACTGTCCAAAAAATCCGACAGGATGCCATTTCGGGAGGATGACTGGATACCTTTATTGCTGTCAGAGGAGTTGGCGTTGAGATCGAGGGCAGGGGAGTCCAGGATGATTTCGGTGGCCGGGCCTCCTGTCAGGAGTGAAACAAGAGATATACCCGCGCGGGTGGAAGGCAGCTCGACATTCCACGACTTGGTGGTGAACCTCATACCTCGCAGGTGGAGTCTGGCTCCTGGGTAAAGTTCCATGCTGTCGATGAATACTGCCCGGGAGGCGAGGAAGGCCGTCACAGAGGCTGCCGTGCCTTCGGATACAGCCCAGGTGATGAGCATGGACACTAACAGGCTCAAAATCCATGCAGCAGCGGATTTCATGGTCTGAGAGTATCTTCGGTCCTGACGGTGGCCTCAGGGGCCTGCCGGGATGTCGTTGAGGTGAGGGTATCCAGAGTCTCTGTCACCCATTCAGTGAACTCGATACCTGCTGCCATGAGGAGGCGGTCCAGAAGTGAGTCGGGGGCCAGGGATGGCAGTACTGTGATGTGGTCCACGACAGGATCCGCCTGTCCTGTGATGAAGTGCACGATGTACGGTCCGCCGGTGAGAGACAGTGCGTCCACTGCCTTTTGGGCTAGGGTTTTGATGTTTGCCAGCTCTACGGGATTCAAACTTGGAGTCATGACCGAATCACCGTCCAATTCGGCAGTCACCATAACGCTGTCGTTCAGCACGAGTACGGCTATGGTGTGCGTCGTACCCGAAGCCGCCGGTTCCAGTATCAGATTCGTGCCGCGCCTGGACAGAACGTGATGCTGAAGAGGTTTGAGACTGGACAGGACCTCACCTCTGTCAAGGGGGGAAGAGTCGGCTCTGACCCTTACGGGGAACGTGAAGGGAATCTCATGGGCAGACAGTATCCTACCGCCTTTTACCGTTATGTACGGAGGGACCGGAATATTGTCGAATGCCAGGAGACTACGGGAGGTGATGAGGGAGGCCGCCGGTGCGACACGCTGTGGCAGGGGACCACGGTACGGAATGCCCGACATGGATAGCACGGCGTGTATGTGTCCTGTGGCTGCTTGGGATCCTGCCATGCACACTATGGCGGCTTTTGCCCCAGAGGAAGCTACTTCGAGAAGATTGGGGCCTGCATCGACCCTTATAGGTGTGAGCCCCAGGGATGGGAGGATGGACTGGAGTCTGGAGGCAGCGGCCAGGCTGTCGTCGAGTTCGGCATCGTTACCACCAACAATAAGCAGCACGCTCTCCTTGTTCATGCGCATGTCTCCTTGCCGGGGACTCGTGCCTGCAACCAGTTGTGATGTCTGATGACACGCGTACAGGCAGGTCATTCCCCTGATCCCGACAGACTATCAAACCAGTGGATCTGCGTCAAAAAACATGCATGAGGAGATTTGTGTAAAAGTTCAATGATTTCAATTAGTTGTGTTTGTAGTTCAAAGAATGTACGATTTTTGGGGATTTTTTGACATCAGGGGACAGAGGAAATCACTTTGCCGGCCTCGTCGGGAAGCAGTGGACCCTGCACTGGATCAACCAGAAGAGAGCACCACCTCGTTACCAGCGCTGGACCTCCTCCAAGAATGAGATACGCCCCCCATCGTTCGGTCATGGTGACGGGGAGCATGATGCGTCTGAAGTTCTTCAGGGCCCAGGACGGGATGTCGGTCCGGTGCATGGCGAACAGGGCAAGGGACGTAACGTCAGCAGGAAGCGGCCTTTTGGCCGGTGTAATCCCGGTTCTCTTCGAAGAATCCGTCATTCCGGCTGAGCTGTAAAGGATAGCTTTCTCGTGTCTGAGGGCCACGCCTCCACGGCACAGTATTCTCATGGCCACGCTGCGGGAGTTCATCTGTACGGTCTGCCTGGATTTGCGCATTGCCCGGCGTACTCTGCGTATGAACCATGGGAGGGGTACAGCGGATTTGGTCGCGGTGACAAGGGTTAGGTGATGGTCGGATTGTCTAACGGTCAGTGTGACTGCCGGATCCCTGTGTGGGGGGAACATCAGGGATCGTGCGTCCATACCACGGGAGCGTAAACCCAGGATAGAGGCAAGCAGTGCATAGGCAGGTACTGGTTCATCTGGCGTGTGTGGCAGTCCGCGTATACAGGCTCCTTTTGGTGAATAGAGTACCAGAAGATCGGCAGCAGGAACCAGGTTCAGGAAGTGTCCGAAGGATGCGGATGTCGGCATGTCGGGCAGGTGAACCCATAGGAAGTGACGTTCCGGAAGTCCGGTTAGAAGAGTGGCAGCCATCTCAAGGCGTGTCTGTGTATTTTTGGGTACTGGGCCGTGTTCTGTAAAGCCGGTACGCACCTTAGTCCCTGTGGCGATGTCGAGGGCAGTATAACCCATCCTGGTAAGGACATGGGCCAGTCCGGGCACTTGGTCTGTGAGTCTGGGGCCACGAAAAGGCGGGCTGGAATGTGACAGCCGGTGGCAACGGACATGGCATCGGCCAGGGCAAGGGCCGGAATATCAGTGGATGGAATCACTCCCACGGGAGTACATGCCGGTATGGAGCCGGAAGGAAGTGACGGCATGGTCACCAGGACGGTTCCTGGGTGAGGGCGTAGCAACGCAGAAGGCATTCCCGTCGTGGAGGTAGATGGACTTGCAGTGTCCCTGTCATGGTGCCATGGCGCGCGGGCATATACGGAGCACAGCCCGGAGATGAGCAGCAGGAAGGCGGCAAGGGGGGGGGATGCAAGTACTGCGGGGCCTCTCGTCCACTTGCCTAGTCTACGGCGCCAGTCCCTGTAACGGAAGAATGCCTCGATAAGTCCGGCAAGATACAGCACTTGGGCCAGTATCAGGTTACCTGCAGGCGTGAGGAGAGGAGGGGCTGTCCACTGGAGCGAAAGTCCTGCTCCCAAGGGAAGCAGGACCAGGAGAAAATGGACCATAGAAGTGATAGTTCCGCTGTAACTTCTTGAAATTACAGGAAAAACTATATGTATCAATAGACGTAGGAGTACGGCTGAGCCGATGATGGTGGCAATGCCGATCTTCTGATAGTCAGGACTCAAGAAGAAAACGAAGACGATGGGTACGGAGGCGATGAGGTTCTTTATCCATTCGTACCGCTGGAGACGGACAGGAACCAGTCTGTAGAGGAGCAGATGGGCTGCACCCCAGATGAGACCGGAGATACCACCTGCCAGTATGCCAAAGGTGGTCATGAAGGACAGTTCAGGCCAGGTGACGTCTCCTGAGTGAAGCATGGCACCGGCAGCCAGGATGGGTACTGAAAAGGCTCCGAGAGCTAGTCCACCCGTGAATGCGCGTCTGAAGGGATTGCGCTTTTCGAACATCAGACCCTTCCTCCTCCGTACGGCCCGCGACCGCGCCTGCCACCGGGCATGGCTCTGAGATGGGGCCCGCGACCACGCCCACCTCCCCGGCGCCAGCCAAAACGAGCCCACAGCGAGCCAAGCCAGCCAGGACGGTGGTAGTGGTGAGCAGCCAGTAGGACGGCGAGAGAGCCCAGGGAAGGCAGGACGGATCTGCCATTTGCGGCGGAGACCACCAGGGATATGGAGATACCTACCCACATGAGTATTCTGAGGGTCCTCGTGGTTCCCAGGGCATAGTTGCCCCATCCCACATACTGATCTGGATGTGATACGGCCACGCCATAGGTGATGGCCAGAGGGATATAGTGTGCAGTGAAAAATACATCGCCCATGAAGGGAAACAGCAGCACTTGAATGAGCCAGCCGATACCTGCAGTGAGAAGGAGATATCGCCATACGAGACGTGGTGGAGTGGTCATGACCCATATCGGAGCCAAGAACCACATAGCCAGCATGGACACGATGAATGCGCCGGATTCCATGTGTTCCGGCGGCCCCCATGTTACGGGTGAAATGAGTATGGCTATGGGGTTTACGTCACCCGAGGCTCTCCAGATTAGGTGCTCGGCAAAAGAGGGCACGAGCACGGGCAGGAAGAATCCGGCAGCAGCGGCAATAAGCCACCAGCGGGCAAGACCGTAGGGTTTCGTACCCCTGAGCTGCAAGACCTCCCAGGGATTGACGTGGATTTGTCTCATTTACGCCTCCCCACATAGGCCATGATGACTGACACAGCGGCAGGCGTGAGGCCCGGAATGCGCAGTATGTCCCCCAGACTGGTGGGGCGTACCTTCATGAGCTTCTCGACCCATTCTCTACGCAGTCCGGGGATGGCCGAGTAGTCGATGTCCGGTGGAATGGCAAGGGAACTGTAGCGTTCCATACGTTTGCGTTTCCTCTCCTCGCGCCTGAGGTAACCCTCGTACTTGAGCTCGGCCTCTAGACGCTGCCCCACTGAATCCTGATACTGCTCCGAGGCAAGGCCTGCCTGGACCAAGATCCTGTAGGAGATTTCGGGACGGCGCAGGAGATCCGCCAGGGTGGCCCCAGGCCGTGGTGCAGGTATACCGGCCAGATCAGCCAGCACCTCTAGGAGTTTCGCAGTAGGTCTCGTGGAAGACAGGCGATCCCTCTCCTCCTCGAGAGATTCCATGCGCTTTTCGAAGGCTCGGTAGTAGTCGTCGTCCACTAACCCGAGCTGTCTGCCAAGGGGCGTCAGCCGCTCGTCTGCGTTGTCTTCCCGGAGCATGAGGCGGTTTTCGGCCCTGGAGGTGAACAGGCGGTATGGCTCGTCCACTCCGGTGGTGACCAGATCGTCTATGAGAACACCGATGTAGGCCTTCTTTCGTGGTATGCTCACGGGTTCGAGTCCCGTGGCGGTCCTGGCTGCGTTGATTCCTGCCACCAGTCCCTGGGCCGAGGCTTCCTCGTAGCCGCTGGTACCGTTTATCTGTCCAGCCAGGAACAGACCTGGTACGATTTTGGATTCAAGCGTAGGGTAGAGATCCCGCGGATCGAAGAAGTCGTATTCCACGGCATATCCATAACGAGCGAACCTTGCGTTCTCGAGGCCAGGTACCGAACGTATGAACTCTTCCTGGACATCGGCAGGAAGACTAGTGGACAGACCGTTGGGATAGAAGAGATCCGAATCGAGGCCTTCGGGTTCCAAGAATACGTGATGCCTAGAGTGGTGTGGGAATTTCACCACTTTGTCCTCGATGGATGGGCAGTAACGTGGGCCTATGCCGTCTATCTGACCGTTGAACAGAGGCGCCCTGTCCAAAGAGGTCATTATGATGTCGTGTGTCACGCCCCTGGTCCAGGTGATCCAGCAACTCACCTGTGGAAGTGGAGGTGGAGGTCCGTGGAATGAGAAGCCTCTAACGCTCAAGTCCGGCGGTTGTTCCTCCAGCACGGAGAAGTCGATGGAATCACGGTAAATGCGGGGAGGAGTTCCGGTCTTGAGTCTCCCGATACGGTGCCCGAGAGCAGCGATGGACTGACCCAGGGTGCGTGCAGTGGGTCTGTCCCATGCTCCCCCTTCGATTATGCGATCTCCAACGTGAAGGAGACCACGCAGGTATGTGCCAGTGGTCACGACTACGGTTCTGGTATCGAGTACGGTATTGCCGTCTATGACGACGCCACTGACAGAACCACCTGAGGTGACTACTTCCGATGCCTCGCCCTGGATGATTTCTACTCCAGGCAGGGAGGAGATGAAGCG
>JALWFW010000276.1 GCA_027013865.1 Polyangiaceae bacterium
GTTGGACCGACTCCGACGACCCTGACTGCTTCCTCGGCAACGAGCAAGGATTTGGTTATACACAGTGTAACGACGGCACGGACAACGACGGTGACGGTCACATCGACGCCGACGACCCCGAATGCGACTCCGCACTGGACAACGACGAGGCCTCCAGCGTAGGCAATGGTGGTGGTGGTACATGCGGGGATGGTGTGGACAACGACGGCGACGGCTGGACCGATTCCGACGACCCTGACTGCATGTGGGGCTCAGACGAGCAGGGATTCATTCAGTACGTGGAGTGCAACGACGGCACGGACAACGACGGCGACGGGCATATCGATGCCGACGATCCCGAATGCGACTCCGCACTGGACCGCTCTGAAGGTACCGACGATGCTTCAGGCACGGGCAACTGCAAAGATGGCGTGGACAACGATGGCGACGGCTGGACCGATTCCGACGACCCTGACTGCTTCCTCGGTGACGAGCAGGGATTTGGTTATACCGAGTGCAATGACGGCACGGACAACGACAGCGACGGGCATATCGACGCCGACGATCCCGAATGCGACTCCGCCACCGACAATGACGAGGCCTCCTGACAAGGCACCACTATTTTCATTCTCCCTTCACTGCTGTCATTCCCCAAACCAGCTGGCTGTCTGAGATTCGTATCATGAGGGCGTTAACATGTTTACCATGGGGTCTGACATCTGTGTCGTACTGCTGTACCACATAAAATAATTCTTTTATTTCAACTAGTTACGCTACTTAACCTTGGCATGTGCCTGAATATGGCCATATTCTGTGACGATATTCCCTCCTATTGTTGAACAAAATCACGGCAATGCATCATAACATATTGTAATAATTGAACTTTTTTCAAATGGCACAATGCTTGCAAAAAGAGCGCACCAGGAGGTGCGCCATGTCTCCCCGTGAACACTTTGATTTTGCTGCATTACTATCAAGACTGAGTCCTTTCTCTGGAATACCTGCCGATGCTCTCGAGGATCTGGAAGACCGTTTCTTCTTCAAACGTGCACAGCGTGGGGAACTAGTCATTCCCGACTGTTCTTCTGATCACACCATGTACCTGCTTAGAAACGGTACGGTATCATGTGAACTGGTTCTTCCATCTGGTGCCATTCTGCTGAAAAAAATGGGTCCTGGAGATCTGTTTGGAAATCCCCTTGGAAGTGCTGACATTCCAGTACGTTTCACCGCTACTGAGGATTCAGGAATTCTGTTCATAAGAGAGGAATCACTGAGGCGTCATCTGGAGAGATACCCTCATACCCACAGAGTCTTGGCAGACTATGCATCCGGACTGCTCCGCGAAACCTATGAAACCGTGGCACTTCTCAGTGAGGGAGACGTGGAGGAACGACTGCGCCGTCTGCTGGGTAGACTGGCTTCACGCAGTGGCAGGAACACTGGACGAGTTTTGGAACTGGAACTCACCTACACTCAAAAGGAACTCGCCTCCATGATAGGAGCCCGCCGAGAGACTGTGTCTAGAATTTTGTCCAGACTCAAGAGCACCAAGCAGATAAAACGCAAAGGACGCACCATATACATGCCAGCAGAATGGGCAAATTCCGGAGTATGCTGATACGATTCGAGTATTCATCGATTCTCTTATATCAGCAGCACTACTGCAAAGTGAGCCACTTTTCACGTATGGATTCGAGTTTCAGGTGATACTCGGGGGGAAATACGGCAAGCAGAAAATCGAAGGCCTGTTCTCTCAAAGCCCTCTCTTCATCAGGAGGAAGACTCAGATTGCCGGTTTCAGGATCAGGTCCTATGCCATGGCGTACTACTTCGGTGAGAATCAGAAGATGCAGCCTGTTCATGTAAAGGGCTTTTGCTATGGCAAGTATGTCTGTGTCCCTCATGGCTACTGTCCTCCGGGGTGTCAGTCAGTACCGGACACCAGGCTGTCCATGGTACTCAACCAGCTGTAATCACTGATATATTTAGCAAGAACTCCGATATCGTCCAGTTCCACGGGCTCAGTGGAGGCGATGCGCTCAGAAGGTGACCATCGACCAGATATACAGTCATATATCATCTGATCATAACGACCTGGTGAATGAACCGTACGAACGGCCACTGAATGTGCAGACGGAGCAAACACTATGTCCTTTATTTCACTGGGCTCAGAAAAGTGAACCATACGAGCCGAAGGAGCCCTCCACCTCCCCCACCATCCGGGCCGTCTGCCCGGTCGTACGACCAACAAAACGGGCTGACCAGCACTACGGCTCACCAGCAGTGCAGCCTCGTTGCATACAGCCATACGTTCTTCGCTCACCAGAGGAGTCCTGGATATCCTGAACAGTGCCCCATGCTCCACCGGAATAGCCATGGGGGAAAAATGGACCCACATCATGTAAAGTTCACTGTCTTTGTGAGCTCCGGTAGCAAGGAAGAACACCGGCGTCCATCCCTCGGCTCCGCGGGGAATGAGAATACGTGAAGGAGCTGTAGAAAGAGAGGACACTGGAGGCATCCGTGTCACGTTGCGCCTGGCATATCCCGGCTCGTAGCGTGGCCCAGTAAGATAGTCCCATCCTCTGACGAGCACGACGACAGATGCCACCATGACACCCAGTATGATGGAACGCAAAAAATGGGATGACAAAATATATCTGCCAGGATACGGCCCCGCAGACTCGACGCGACTGTTTGGATTTCCGGCACCTGAATGTGCTGATCGTGGAAGAAAACGTTTGATTCCGGTAGGATGGCCAACGGCAGGAAAAGGTGCATTCATGACACTGAATGTTAAAGGGCGGCCTCCACACTACGTCGGGCTTCGGGACCTCTGAGAAGCTCCAGTACGGTGAGTCCGAACTCGATGGCAGCTCCGGGGCCATTGCCGGTAACAACGCCTTGTGAAACCTCGACGCGTGCACCTGTATGCCTAGGGATGAGATCCTCCCGGAACTCATGCTTTACAGCAGGATGGGAGGTGAAGGAGGAGACCTTCTCCAAAATGCCGGCACGCTCCAGGACCAGGGGTGAAGCACACAGAGAAGCTATGAGCCTACCTGCTTCATGATGACGGCGAAGGATCCCAAGAACGGAATCTGAAGCACGCATACTCTCCATTCCGCCATAACCACCTGGGATCATTACACAATCATAAAGTTCACCTAAAACTTCATCCAAGGAGATCCCAGGCATCAGCATGATACCGCGCGAACCAGCAAAAGGCCCTGGCTCAAGACCTGCAACCGTGACCCGTATACCGCCGCGAATCAGTATATCCACAGGAGCTATAGCCTCTATCTCCTCGCTACCCGGAGCCCATATGGCCAGCACGTGCATGATGCTTACACCGTCCTCAGATTCTCATCCTGTTCCAGTGCTCTTATGGCTCTTATGACCTCATCTGGAATATGGGTGAAAGCCACACCAAAACCATGACCCTCTCCACGTTTCATGACCCAGCGTACCTGGCACCTGAGCCATGCTGAAAGTCCCGGAAGTTCCAGATGTACGGAAAGTTCCTGATCCTGGTCCGGCTCCCATTCAGAGACGATGAACATGCCTCCGTAACTGAGGTTGTGAACCTCGCCCTCATGCTCTCCGCCGTTGCGAAGAACGACCGGTATCCGATAAGGGAAACGGCTGTGACCGCGCCTCTCATTTCCGAGATACTTTATGCTGCGTAGAGAATCGTCAACCCTGTCACTCATTTTTTGTCTCCCTGCGTAATGGCATCCCTGTTATGCGTGTCTTCCTCTGAGCCCTGACCTTCCTTCACCACCACCATTGTGAGATTGCCAACCGATGATAGCCACTCAAGTCTGTCAGGTGTTCCAAGAAGTATGTGGGTAACATCGGCTGGAACCTGTTTCCATGTGGGATCCACATCTATCCAACGCCCCAGATAAACCTGAACCCAGGCATGATAACCCAGTGACTTGGCCGCACCACCAACATAGCCGACACCCGCCACCATCCGGGCAGGAATTCCCACGGCCCGCAGCAGTGCGGTGAGAAGGAGGGCGTGCTCCGAGCAGTCTCCTTTGTGAGCCTTCATTACCGCAATGGCTGAAGAATATTCCGAAGTTAGGGAGTCCTGCACGTAATCACCGACGAACATCGTGAGTCTGCGTACCTTTGACAGGGCATCTCCCGAACCGGCATGAGTTCGGGCAAATTTGACCAACTCAGGATCATCGCTCTCTATGCCTGGCGACGGTCTCGTGTACTTCACCACCTCTGCGGGCAGACGGGCAGGCAGTGACAAACCGTTGAGTTCATCCTTCCTGAGTTTCAGGAGCCACAGATCCTTACCTTTGGAAGTAAGGGAATAGCGATGGGTATTGAGGAATTTGATGTCTCGGGGCATGGGGCCTGTGACAGACAGCTCCAGATAGTCGAGCTTGCGCGGATCCGACTTGAGGCTCAGAGGGATCATGGTCCCAAATCCCATATCGAACCTCACTGAGATATCCCTGGCCGCTTTCTCACCTTCAAGTTTCAGTTCTATGCGACCGCCAACGGAACCCACCAGCATCACACCATCTGCGGAAAAGAGTGTAACCATCGATAGCCCCTGAGCCTCTGACAGATAATCCACCACGTGCAGTCTGGTCTTTATTCCGGAGATGATTCGCTCCACCGTATGACGAACGAAGTAGCCTTCACGGCTGAAACGCTGCTGCTGATAATCGAAAGTATGAACCACCCACCCTTCCCTGGATATCTGATTGTGGGCTATGAGCCACTGTATGGCGAGTGAAGAGGAGGTCAGGGGAGATATCCTACCTTTGAAGATCTGCCTCGTCGTTCTTGGGGTACCTAGGGAGGGACCTGAAAGTGTTTGGGTGAACTCAAAGCCATCCCCATCCTTGCTTCGCACGAGAGTGACTGTCTTGGTAAGTCCCGGCAGTCTCTCTTCGGCCTTCATCGAAATGAAACGCCCCTGCCCTTGGGCCTCATAGGTTATTTTTATGGTTACACTGGCGTCTTTCGTACCACCAAGCACTCTCACCTTCAGGCTGTTCAGGCTGGTGTACACGACCTTGCCGTCGGTGATACTCCAGTCCTCCTTCATGTAGCCAACCTTTCTGCCCATGAGATACATACCGTACCATCTGGGCCGAGTCTGACGTATGAGGTCGAGGGCATCCTTGAGCGGTATACTCGGTTCCTTTGCTTTCGCTAGACTGGAGGTTGGTGTCACGCTGTAATTGGAGGGCAGGAAAGACTGGACATCCCTAGGGACTCCTTCCAGTGAGGCCCCCGAAGATGCGTGTGTATCCTTTTTGCTATCAGCCTTATTCGTCTTTGCACCTGACGATTCGGCTGAATCTCCGACTGGTACGCTCTTCGATACTGCTGGGCTCGCTTTTCCCGGAGCAGAAGAAGCAGGTGTCTTCGAAGAGCCACCGGATGGCTTACACCCCCAAATTATTACCGATATAACTGAAAGAAGAAGGATGTGTCGCATGACTACGAACTACCTGTTTGACAGGTCTTTGATATAACCGCTCAATTTATCATTAAATTCCTTTTCTATCTGGGGAAGAGTCTCTTCCAGCTCTTTCATGATGGCATTGCCGCCCTGGGTATCGCCACTGTCATATTTTTCTATGGCCTCGTATACCTTGGGCATCACGTCACACAGTTTCTGACCAGTCTGTCTGGCAATGTTCTCGAATTCTTCCACCATGGGACGCATCTTGTCGTCCAGCATGGCGTCTTCGAGGAAATCATGCTGTGCCACCAACTCTTCACGTACTTTCTTGACCTTGTCCACGACATTCAGTTTGCATCCAGTGCCCCAGTTTTTCAGACCTGAAGTGCGGGTCTTTCCAAACCATCCAGGAATACGGGCTTCCCAGCGTCCAAATGCGGTGGGTCCCTTCTTCTTGACCAGCTTTATGGTGGTTCCGAAGGCCTTTATCCTGAATCTCCTGACATCGAAAGTGCCGTTTATGGCCTTCAGAGCCTCAGGAGCTCCCCTGAGTTTGCTTACTGCTATGTGAAGCTGGCGTTTGCCTGCATTGTAGGACCACGTGGCAAAGAGCTCTTTCTCAGGAAGAGTGAAGTTCGGGAAAGGTTTCACATGCTTGCCCTCGAAGGAGATCCTCACCCAGTGTGAGTCCTGCCCCCACAGACTGGCACGCCTCTGGAAGCGGGCATTGATGACCAGGGTCATATCAGCCTCGGAACGTATCTTGAGCAGTTCGACAGGGCACATGAACCAGCTTGAATCGGCTTCCTGACCGTTACCCGGCTCGATGAGACCGCGCCAGTGATGATTACCGTCAAAGGTCAGCATGGTTGTAAATGCGTAACCCACTGAACGGAAATCCGCACAGTTCTTGGCAAAGTACTTGTCCAGGACATCGTGCCTGTATTTCTCGCTGAACTTCTTGAGACTGGCGATGAGTTTGGGGTTCACACCTTTCTGGGCGGTCTTAACGGCTTTCTTGCCTTTTGCCTCCTTGCCGCCACCACCGGACATCATGAAGTAGCCACCTACAGCCAGAGCGAGCACGACTGCAACGGATATGGCAATTATCTTGTTTTTCTTCTTGCGCTCCTGCTCCATCTGAAGAGCACGCATGGTAGCCGTATCGGTCATTCCAGGCATTCCCGGCTGACCAGGCATTCCCGGCTGACCAGGCATTCCCGGCTGACCCATGGCAGGCATTGGCTCCGGCTCTGGAGTCGGTTCCGGTTCTGGCTCTGGATCGGGCAGAGTGTATCCGCAGTAAGGACACGGTGTATGGGCTGCCTCGTCATTCTCAACGAGCTCGTAACAATGAGTGCACACTATCATCCTGCAAAACCTCCGGACCATGGGTGTATAACACACCATCTCCCTTTTATGAAGACTCTAAAGCAGTACCTGAGACGTGAGCGGGCTCAATTATTACGAAAGAAAAAGTGGAGATGAAAGAGTAAGGGAGTAAAAACGGTGGGAGATTACGCTAGGGCGCCTGTCTCTATCTTCTCACGGACCTTGGAGGCCACAGCATCGATGAATTCCTCCGTATGGAGGTACCTGTCGGGCTTGGGTGTGGCGAGCAGTGTGAGATCCTTGGTCATGAGACCAGACTCGATGAGCTCCTTCACGGATTCCTCTATGATATCAGCGAATTTCATCACTTCTGGCTGTCCGTCCTTCTCACCGCGCTTACGGATGGCGCCGGTCCACGCAAAGATGGTGGCCACGGAGTTGGTGGACGTCTTCTCGCCCGCCATGTGCCTGTAATAATGGCGACGCACCGTTCCGTGGGCTGCCTCGAACTCATAGTTGCCATCGGGAGAGACCAGTACAGAGGTCATCATACCGAGGGAACCGAACCCTGCTGCCAGCATATCGGAGAACACGTCACCATCGTAGTTCTTGCATGCCCACAGGATGCCCCCTTCCTGCTTGAGGATCTGGGCCACGGCATCGTCGATGAGCAGATAACGGTAGTTGAGCCCCTTGGCCTCGAACTCACTTTCGTGCTTGGCGATCTCCTCCAAGAAGATCTCCTTGAAACGGCCATCGTACTTCTTGGATATGGTGTCCTTGGCTCCGAACCACAGATCCACCCCTTCACTCAGGGCATAGTTGATCGAGGACCTTACAAAAGAACGCATGGAGCGCTCGATGTTGTGCATGGCCAGCATCACACCTGGGCCATCGAACTCGTGCACGGTTAGACGCATCTCCTCGCCGCCGTCTTTTGGCCGGAAGACGAGCTCACCTGTACCCGGACCGGGCACGACCATCTCCACATCTTTGTAAATGTCACCATAGGCGTGACGGCCGATGATGATGGGCTTCTTCCAGGTACGGATGAGGGGGGGGATGTTCTTGACCATGATGGGTTTGCGGAACACTGTGCCGTCGAGGATGGCCCTAATGGTTCCGTTGGGGGAACGACACTCATGCTTGAGGTCATATTCTTACACACGTGCGGCATCAGGAGGGATAGTCGCGCATGTCACGCCAACG
>JALWFW010000277.1 GCA_027013865.1 Polyangiaceae bacterium
TGGTGCGTGTTCACGTAAGTGGAAAATACCTACCCATCAAAGATGGGCCCGCCCCCGCCGCCACCACCGGCAGCCACCGAAACCGCGGACAAGCCTCTCACGTCCCCACGAGCGGCCCGGGTGAAAAAAACGTCAGTCGCCCTGCACACACAGCGTCGGCGGCCAGACCGAAAAGTCCGGCATGCAGACACCGCAGTATGTGCAAAGCGCGCCTTCTCATCCCGGGTGCGGGTGAGGCATTATGTGAGTTTCGGCGGATCTTCCACCACCCCCGCTAGATGCGCGCGCGACACTCCCAGCGGGCGGATCCCTGTGTCTCCTACGGTCCAGTCATTAAACCCACCCTATGCATAATGCGTGCCAAAGCATTCAAGAGTGCTAGTGACGCGCGTAACCTACTGATATCAAAGGACTTTTGCGCACCAGCTCGCAGGCACTCCCTCGTGCGAACCCGCACCTTTCATCTAAGTTGGACACCCCGTGGATATGGGCGGAAATCTTCCCCTGACCTGAAAAGTATGCTCTTCCGAGTCAGTCGTTTCTTGTCAACTCGGATATCTTTTTCATGAGATCCCTGAATGTATATGGCTTCGCAACGAACAAGTCCTCATTAATCTCGTGTCCTATCCTGTCGTCTGGATATCCTGAGGTGTATATTACCTGAACAAAGGGATACAGGTTCCTGATCTGCTCTGCCAGTTCCACCCCGCTCATGGTGGGCATCACTATGTCAGTGATCAAGACATCCAGGGGACTCAGGGCCCGGGCCTTCTCAAGGGCCTCCCTGCCATTGGCAGCCATCACGGCACGTATACCAGCACGTCTGAAGTGAGATTTCATTATCTTCCGTATGCGCGGTTCATCCTCCACGAACATCACTGTAATATCTTCAGACTGTATGGAGATGTCGCTACGATCATCGTATTTACGCTTTATTTCAAGTGGCCTCTTTTCCGTTGCCACAGGTAGGTAAATAGTGAACTTCGTCCCCTCTCCCTGCTTGGACGTGACAGAAATATTACCCTCATGCTGCCGGATGATCCCATAACTGGTGGCGAGTCCCAGGCCAGTGCCCTTTTCCTTCTTGGTCGAGAAAAACGGCTCAAAAATGTGTGGCAGTACTTCAGGCGGAATTCCTGATCCAGTATCGGTCACCGTCATCAGAACAGCGTCCTGGTGATATCCGCTGTCAGCACCCTCCGACTCACTAGGATTGGCCCACATTCGCCCCTTGGTGGTGTCTATGGTAATGGTTCCATGTCCGTCAATGGAATCCCGTGCATTCACCAAAAGATTGATGACGACCTGCTCTATCTGGGAGGGATCCACCTTCACCCACAGCGGTTCTGGATGTAGATTCATCTCCAGATGGATATTCTCCTCCACCAGTCTGGACAGCATACCCCTGAGGGATTTGAGCAGTGTGTTGAGATCGATAACTTTCCTCTCCAAAAGCTGGTTACGCGAGAATGTCAGAAGTTGATAAACGAGGTTGGAGGCAGAGTTAGCTGCCTGCCGCATCTCCATTAAATTTTCATACACCGGATGAGTGTCGGCCAGAAGTTCGAGGGAATCATCTATGTAACCCAGAAAAGAGGTAACTATATTGTTGAAATCATGAGCAATTCCATCAGCCAACATACCCACCAGTTCAAGTCTTTGGCGTATGAGCTTCTCATGCTTCAATTCCTGACTATTCTTTTCCCCTTCCAGGAGTTCTATAATTCCAATTATTTTATGGAACTTACCAGAATGTATTATCGGAAACAGATGATATCTTGCATCTATACGGTTGCCCTTACATGATATGTATTCGGCACGGGACGACAGGTGCTGGCGTGTCTCTATGACACGCTTTATGTCATCTCCAATGGCACTTTGGGACAAGGAAGGCATATTCATTATGTTGTCCCCTACACAGGATTTAGCGGAGTCACTGGATTCACCGGAATGATGTCCAAGCATCTTACGTAGAGAACGATTGGCATATAATAATTTCCCTTCCGGAGATATCATAAATATGCCGAATGGAGCAACATTTAACAAATGACGGTATTCATAATCCACGAACGAATGCATTTTATCTGAAGGGAATACTATGCACAATATATCCTTCTGAAGTATCAAGAACACTGCGTACATAATAGCATCACTCATGTATACAGGAATTATATATACTGTCTCGCTGTCATCAGTTTTGTCACGGATATCAAAGGGGAGATCCACGACATCAGTTATCGGAATTTCTTCTTTAATATCAATGAGTTGATGAAATTTGGAATTTCTATACGTAACAGCTAGAGTATCCTTGTCGAGAAGACAGGCCGCAAAAGGAATACTTTCCACAAAATCTGCCGTACCGAACATTTTCAGCTCCTTATACACAGATATTAAGTACTCGTGTGCCGATGTCAATCTACAAAAATGAAAATACAGTGCATTATCGTTTTTTTATTTATATAAACGCCCCCTGTGCACATTTTTACATAATTAATATTCCGCAAAGTGCTTTATCTAGAAAAATATTCATCCCCCAGCAGACTGGCCACCTGTTTTATCAGGTGCTGAGGGGTGTATGGCTTCTGAATGAACATGGTATCGGGTGTTCTGTGCTGTCCCACCATCTCATCAGAGTAGCCAGATGTGTATATGACCTTCACGCCTGGATGAATCTGCTTGAGACGCCTGACCATCTCGATGCCATTCATTCTGGGCATAACCACATCGGTCACGACTATATCGATGGCGGTCGCCCTTCTGGCGACTTCCAGGGCCTCCTGTCCGTCACTTGCCAAAATCACCGAATAACCCTGTTTCCTCAGGTAACGGGCCGTGACCTTACGGATGAGCTCCTCATCTTCGACGAACATGATCACCACCTGAGTCACAGGCGGAGGAGTAGTATCCTCTTCATCCAGTTCCTCGTAATCCTGAGATCGAGTTTCGGGTTTGGCCATGGGCAGATATATCTTGAACGTGGTACCAAAGCCCTCCTGGGAACTCACGGTTATCATGCCGCCGTGCTGCCGGATGATGCCATAACTGGTGGCGAGTCCCAGGCCGGTTCCCTTTTCCTTCTTCGTGGTGAAGAAGGGCTCGAAGATGTGAGGCAGTACATCCTTTGGGATACCGCAGCCATCGTCTGTTATGGAAATTACTACGAATGAGTCCCCTAGCTCGGTCACTGGATCCGGCACCTGGGACTGATTTTCGTAGTGACGGAACTTTACGTGTTTGGTACGGATGACTATTTTACCTTCATTTTCTATGGCATCCCTGGCATTGACGACCAGGTTCACGAGGACCTGACCTATTTGGGACTCATCTATCTCTACCCACAGCTCGTGAATGTCGTTCAGATCTAGTATCAGCGAGACATTTTCGCCTATCAGGCGCTCCAGCATGGATTTCAGGGATAGAACCAGGCTGTTGATATCGACCTGTCTGACGCTGAGAACCTGCCGTCTGGAGAAAGCCAGAAGCTGGTGAATGAGGTCCGCTGCCATCTTCACCGTATCACCCATTTGATTCAGGTTGTCAGCAGCAGGAGAATTCTCGGGCACATACTGTCGGGTATCTTCGATGTATCCAAGCAAACTTGTCAGTAAGTTATTGAAATCATGGGCAATACCTCCAGCCAGTAGTCCCAGTGTCTCCAGTTTTTGAGTCAGCATCAGACTCTCGTTCATATGGGAGATGTCTTCACTGTTGGGAATATGCTCCACTATACCCACTATCTTCTCGGGAGTTTCCAGGTATTTTATGGGATACAGATAATAGCGAAGCTTCAGTTTCTTTCCCCAGTGACTGGTATAACTGCGCTCACTGACGACATGTTCGCCTGTGGTTAGCACCTTTTTCATGTCGTCCATTATGCTGGAAGCCTTGAGATTTTCGGACTCCCATATGTTTATGGCCCTGGTGCTCTCCAGTGATGGACTGCCCAAAAGCGTCATCAGAGCATAGTTGGCATATTCCACATGCCCTTCGCGGTTGGCAATAAACATGGCCTGGGGGAAATGATCCATGATCTGCCGGTATTCATATTCCCTGATGGAAAAGATCGTTCCTTCGGGAACTATGGTAAGAAGCAGGAACTCCCTTATCGTGGTGATGATGGCGCTGCATGTATCCGTTCCATGCTGAGCGTAGTGGATGAGCAGTGTACCTGTCTCTATCTTGTCCGGCTCTATATTGGGATATACCGTTATGAAGTCATATATGACTCCACCGGTAGGATCCTCTCCTAGGTAATCCTTCATGAGATGATTGGCTGCCACCACTTCCATGTCTGCAGGATTCAGTATGGCTGCAGGATGTTTGAGTTCGTCTACAATAGGTATATCAAAGTAATTCATAGCTATTCACAGTCACCGGACAATATTAAGAATAGTCAGAATAATATCTAAAGTAAAAATAATTATTATTAATTTTTTGCTAAGATCTGTAGTAAATCCATCTGCTTCGGGCTGCGCCTCTTGCGGCACGAGTTCACCGGGAGGTGCCATCTCCCCACAAGCGCCTCACGACCGACACCGCAACAGTCACGAGTAACAGTAAAAGCAGTGAAAACTCGGCACATCCCAACATGCATCCCTGTGCACAGGCACATCCTGGCGGCATATAAGCCAGATGTCTGGCGGGAGGTTTTGTAATGACGCCTTCCCACACCGCCCAGGCACACAGCCCATCCCGCACCTCGAACCGTACGGGGCCCCTGAAGCCCTGCGGAATCTGTACTCGGTAGGACTCACGGATTCTTGTGCCCACGATCCAGCGATATTCATATATGCCATCCTCATCGTGAAGAGACGTGGCCTCTAGTACCGACACGTCCCACAGTCGTGTCGCATCCGCCGGATGACCGTCGACTTTCACGACGAATTCGGGTGGTGTGTTGTGAGTAGACTTCTCGATGCTGACAGGCTGCTCGGCGCGATGTCGATATGGTTCCGGAGACCTGGGGGTCATTCCCTCCCAGATGTAAAGTCCTGTGCCTGCAGCCCGCGGACCAGGACACGTCACTAGATGTCCCCATCCCGTCTTGTAACCGCTGCGTGAGACAGAAAGACAACGTAACAGCCTCACGGGTACGGTCGCAGACAGCACTGAAACCAGCTCCCCGTCCTTCCAGCCGAATCCACCTGCCGGAATCGCCGGTCTGCCATCTTCTGAAACCAGACCGACCCTACCCGACGGATCCAGTCTGAGCACGGCGTATCCCCACCACGCCCCCTTACGTGTCATGGATGCACCCGTGGTGACCTTGATGAAAGTCACTGTCTTGCGTGCGGTCACTCCAGGAACGATTTCCTGGCCAGGTTCATATCTAAATACAGCCGAATGGTGCACATGGGCAGAAAAGTACCAGCCGCCGTATCTGGCCAGCAATGCCGTAAGCCTAGTGCCTGAATTGTATTTTCCGGTCTCTGTTCGGGGATCGAAGTTCCATTCCTCGAAGTGGTCGAGGCTGATGGGATCCGTAGGGAAAGGATCATCAGGGGTGTAACGCCTGCCAGTCATATTGCCCCTTGGATCCTGGTGTCCGAATACCAAAATGGTCTTCCCCCGACGCGCACAACGGGACATGACCTCTTCAGTCCACCGCAGTTGATCCGGGGTGAGCTGGCCTCCGTAATTGTCTACCATGGGCACACCAGCCGCCCGGATACCCAGAGGTCGCATGAATCCCAGAGGGAATACGAATGAATGCCGCCTCTGGGGTGATCCCGAGTAGGTATTGAGCAGTATGAAACAAAAACTCCCCAAGGAGAATGTTCTGTCCATGGGCCCCATGAACTGGCGCCACACCTCAAGGGAATCAGTGCGCAGTTTGTTGAACAGTCGGGACTTGAGGTCCGAAAAGGCACAGGAGAGGAAGGCAAAAAGGCTCACTATACTCTTTTTGGGACTGGCAACCGATATGTTCAACTCTTTGCGGCACCCTGCAGAGACGGACAGCAGTTCACGCCAGCCGGGGATTGTTACGTCATACAGTGCGTAACCGTCGTGATTGCCAGGCAGGAACGTCATGGCGAAATCACGGCTGTTCCATAGTTTTATTCCTTCCTGGAGTTCCTTTCGGGGACGGGCTCCGAATATCAGATCTCCTAGATGTATAGCAACATCGGGAGCGATGGCACTGATTTCATCAATCTCCTGTTTGGTTATGAGGATGTTATCATGGGGGCCTGGGGTTTTCCGCCTACCCTTACGCCATGTGGGGTCCTGGAGCTGGTGATCTGCAGTGAGAACCATGGTAAGAGGTCTTCCGCGCGGGACTACCCTTAGGGACAACCTTTGTAACACATTGAAATCATTGGATTTTATCTCAAGAGCATATACACCTTCACTGCACCTGGCACTGGTTTTGACGGCACATGACCACATTCTGGCAGATACTCTGCGGCATTCTCCGATATTCAGAGGACACCTCTGACAAGGCAGTACGCCCCGGGCACTCAAAGAGGTGACCGGAGAGGAGGCCAGCACCTCGAAGGAATCTCCTGCCATCACGAATGCAGGCACCTGAGGGACGGGGAAAAGGATTTTCCGTTTCGCCGGCAAATTATCCGGCGACATACGGATACCGAACAAGGGCGAAGCAGTGGTCACGTGGTGGGCATCACCGGACGTCTCGGGGTTCTGTGAAACCGGACGCGCCCCCACATCTTCCGTGTGTGGTATGAGCCCCGCAAAAAGGGCCATCATGAAGAAAACCCCGTGAATCATGACTGAATCGTATGGTCAACCGCGCATACCCGGGATGGATTCATGCCGGTCATGGTGCGTCCGTGAACGAACAGACAAAATGCCTGGAAGGAGTATCCGACCCGTCAGAGATCGAAATCGAAACCGTCGTCGTCATCATCGCCATCACTGTCGTTTTCCTCGGCACTCTTACGAATGTCCATGATGACCTGACTTATGGTGGACGGATCATATCCCAGGGCTTCCCGCATCCCCGTACGTACGCCAGACTCATAGGCAGTGCGAACCAGACGCTCTATTTCCTCGACTTCCGGTTCTGCAAGTTTTGAGCCTATGTGGGATGAGATTAGGGACCTGAGCTTCTCTTCGACGGAAGGGTCGAACTGGATGTTTAGGGTATCGTTGAAAGAGGGGCCCTCGTGTTTCTCTTCAGCAGGCTCGTCCTGACCTTCGCCAGTATCTTCAGTGAAGGGCATCTGCGGAATCGACGGCGAGGAAGACATCTTGGGGAAGGACACCACCTTTCCGCTCGTGTCCTCGTGCTGCCTTTCCTGTTTTCTGGACAGGGACACCAGCCGCTTGTGCAAATCCGGCAGGCTGTGAAGAATCACGTCTTTGTATGCTTCGTTGAGTATGAGGGATTCAATGCCTTCGAACACTGACAGCAGGGACACCACGTCGGGATGCAGTACCTTCTTGAGCCACAGCCAGCCAATTGGAGGATACAGAGAAACATCCTCCCATCGCAGCCAGTTTCCTTCCTGCTGGCTGTCAGGATCCTTGGCCTTAAAGGTGCCGTCGTCGTCCACATAGGACACTATATAGGGCTTACCCAGTTTGTAGTTGTGACCGTTGGAGTTGCGTATCGGATATATTATGGTCCCGATTTGCTGAGGTGGGATACTCATTCTGTCCTCCTGTCAAAGGGGTATAATATAGACCTTTCGGAATGGAAGTCCAGAACTGCAGATGGGGGCCGGGGCCGTCGGGCTGCCCTGCAAAGGTGCGCGGTATGGCGTCCTGGCTGGACATACTTTCGGCCGTGCCGGTGACACTGATTCATTGCCTCCAAGAAGGCTCTCCCTCGGGTGCTGCGGCCTTTGCGGCACGGTCCACACACTCCGCCACAGCGTTTGGCGTTACGCGGTAACTCCTTGATATTACGGCACTTTACCGCAAGACCTAAACTATCCCATCTAAAGAAGGGCCC